>CANHVE010000035.1 GCA_947464015.1 Saprospirales bacterium
ATATCTGCAGGGGCTAAATTAATTACGATTTTTTTATTAGGTAATTTATAACCAATCTGATTGAGTGCGGTTACGATTCGTTGCCAACTTTCTTTAACGGCATTATCAGGTAACCCAACCATATAAAATTTGATGCCTTTACTTACATCTACTTCCACTGTAATGGTGGTTGAATCGACACCAAAAACTGCACTTCCAAAAGTTTTTACTAGCATATTATTTTTTCATGTACTGGTTCTAAAATGTAAATATACATTGCTGAAAAGTGATATAAATAAATATATTCTCGTTTAAATAAGTACAAATAGATATTATCGGATAACGTTTTTTAGTTCTGAGTTCAAAGTTTAAAGTTCAAAGATTAAAGTTCAAAGATTCGAGTTTAAAGATTCGAGTTTAAAGTTTAAAGCCTAGCGAAAAATCCCACTGATACTTATCAAACAAAAAAGCCAACTGCAATGACAGTTGGCTAATTTATTATGACTATAATATTTCTTATTTAATCACATTTAATTTTTGTTGGTATAAAACCGTTTCGTTTTTGTCTTTTACTTTTACTACGTATAAAGCTGCAGCCAATTTACTAATATCAAAATCTTGTGTAGCGCTGGTCACTTCTTTTCGAATTACGATATCTCCAATATTATTGATTACTTCAATAAACTTGATTGCTGTATTCGTTGATTTTAAGGTAAAGAATTGATTGGCTGGATTTGGATAAATAGCAATCAAATTTGCAGCATCAATAGTCGTAACACCTGCATCTACAATAGGAATACAAATAGAAGTGTCTACACAGATTCCATCATTAATGACTACTGCATAATTGCCATTAGAAGTAGCTGTATAAGAACCATTCGTTTCTCCAGCAATAGCTGCATTAGAATTATCACAATCAATCCATTGATAAGTTACTCCACCTGTTGCATTAGCTGTAAGCATATCTCCTGATTGTGTCACTGCAGTATTCACCGTATGTACAGTTAAATTTAAAGTCAATAAAGAATCACAACCCGCATAATTTATAAGTGTATCTAGATAGGTTCCTGCTGATGTCCTATTGGCGCCATTAAAGAAATAAGATGAGCCATTACATATTGTTTGATCAATAGTTTTAGCACTCGTTGGTTTAATATTTAAATTTAATGTAAGAATAGAATCACAACCACCCGAACTTGGAATAGTATCTAAATAAGCTCCTGCGGCAGATCTGTTTATACCATTAAACAAATAGCTTTGACCATTACATATAGAACGATTCATACTACCACTTACTGAAGATGTAAATCCTAAATTTAATGTAATCACAGAATCACATCCATTATAACTTGCAAAAGTATCTCTATATGCCCCAGCTATAGTGCGATTTGCACCATTAAAGAAATAAGAAGTTCCTGTACAAACAGTTGCATTAATAGTACTTGAAGCGGTTGGCAATACGGTTAAATTAAGCGTAACTACCGAATCACATGAAACATAATTGAGGAAGGTATCTTTATATGCTCCAGAGGCAGTGCGATTGATTCCATTAAACAAATAGGAGCTGCCACTACAAATCGTTTGATTGATGGTTCGTGTACTCGTTGGCTTAATCGTTAGATTTAATGTAATGATCGAATCACATCCTCTTACATTCAGCAAAGTATCTAAGTAAGTTCCTGCAGAGTTTCTATTCACTCCATTAAATAAATAGGATGTGCCATTACAAATAGCTTGATTTAAAGTACGACGTGAAGTAGTATTTACCGTGAGTACAACCGTATCCGTGAATGAACAATTTCCTTTAAACATTTTGAGCCAATAACTTCCTGTTATTTTTGCCGTCAGATATCTAGAAGTCGTTCCATTAGACCATCGAATACTATCAAATGTTGCAGTTCCATCAAATTTAATACTATCACAGATACTTCTATTGGCTCCTAAGCTTACCCAATCAGTACACATACAAGAGTTGCCTAAACATGTGGCTGCAGCAACTGTTGATCTTACTACTCTTCCTGGTAATAATCCAAAACCATTCGCTAATTTAATACCTGATGAAGTAAGATGACAATAGCTCATGATGGTTCCTTTAACCGTAGAGTTAGGAATTGGTCCCGAGGTATCACAACCTCCTAAATACAATTCGCGAGTATAGCAACTATCAATAGCGCCATATTTACCGGGACGCAATAACCAACCACACCAATGGGTATGATGAGAGCCTAAATTGTGACCCATTTCATGTGTAAATACTTCAACCGTCCAAGAATAAACAGGTATAGGCAAAGTTGAATTATACGTAGCATCAATTCCACTATAGGCAGTTCGAGAAAAATAAGTTGGAGGACTTGCATAATAGGCGTCACATAAAACATCTAACCAAGCAACACCACCCAATCCGGCATAACCGCCAGCAAGCGAAACTAAATGCGCAATATCTCCATTAAAAGTATCGCGTACACGCATACCAAAATCATTAAGTGCATTAGAAGAAGAAGTGATTCTATATGGATCTTTAGTAGTCCAAACTTTTATTTGCGAAATTTCTGTAAACAAACTATCACGTTGGTATAATGTAGCAACGATATTAAAGAAGCCTGTCACATAATTAGTTGTATTTAAAACGGTTCCTTTATTATTATACAAAACGCTATCTGCTTCGATATATACTCTTACCACTTTACAAGTAGAAACATAACCTGGCATCACATCTGCCGGAGCATCTGTGCTTGGGCCTATACGAGCTAATGGATTACCATCATCTGTACTACACTCAAATGGATTTGATTTTTTTAAATCTGCGTCGTTATATATGATATAGGCGTCTTTTGAATACTCTGCACCTCCCATTTTACCAATCACATAATTTCCTGCATCATTCGAAACCATGGCTATTACTTCATCTTGAAAAATACTTAAAGCTGCTATACTATTAGCATCCCCTTTAATGATACCTCTATAGTATAAGCCCGATTGATAAGGCTCAGGCAAATTGGTTTTACTATTAATCACAGTAAAATCTTCAGTTAGATTATCTTGTTGCGTTAAAAGCACTGTTATATTTCCATCTGGTGTTGGTAGTGACAATTCAATGGATCTAAGATTTTGGGCATAAAGTGTTCTTAGGTTTCTAAAATCGAGCGATGCACAAGTATACTTTGTTAATGCTTTATTTAATAATGCCGTTTTATCCGAAGTAAATGATTTATTAATAAAAAGCGGAGCTACTTTATTGAATGGTTCCGTTTTTAATTTATTTTCGATTAGATAATATAGAGCATTAGTTGATTTGTTTTCATTTTGTGCTTGAAGAAAAAATAAACCAGCAAATTGAAGACAAATAAGTGTAAGTATAAGTTTTTTCATTATGAATATTCTTGATGTTAATATACAAATATACTAAATAGACGCTAAAAAGAACCTATTACGTTGCTTAATACTTACAAGTGAAATGAAAAACTGTTAGCGTGAACGATCTTATTTGAATTCGTTTATTTTATAGGCGGAAGTAGCAATATTTATATTGGCATCTTTTTTAAAACTAGTTACCTCCATTTTAGTTTCTAAAATTTCATTTTTATAAAAATAACTTTCCATGGCCATACCTGGTGTTTCAGGCGTAGAATAGCCGTTTGTATAACCTTTAAACATGGAAGATGAAATATTTTGGTTGAATAAAGTTGGACAAATCCACATAACTGCTTTAGTGTTTTTTTCGGTATTAATACAAATATATTCATCGCATTTATACCCTTGTATGACTTTACTATTTCCTGTTTTTTTGCAATCGGTATTGGTGGTGGCTGGGGTTCCATTTTGTTTGGCTTTCATTTGTTCTTGAGTTTCCTTACTCATAAAAGCATTCATACTAAATGCCGTTCCTGTCATGGTGGTCTTATTTAAAGATATCATAGCATTTTGATTATAATCATAGATGGCTGTAATATCTTCTTTTGCATTTGATTTATCTGTTACATGATAGGCCATTATTTTGGTGGCATTATTCATATAGATTTCCATATCTGTTTCTTTAGATACTTTATCATTTTTATAAGTAGTAACATGTAGATTCATGGTTTGAGGAAAAAGATAATTGGGTTCTACTTTAACATTCATCAAGTTGCCATACATCCATTGTTTCAATGCGCTATTACTATCATTTAAATATTGATTTTCATATTTCTCTTCTATAGCGCCTCTAACATAACCACTTTGAGCATTAGTTTGTAAAACCATGAACAAGAATAGTATACTTAGTAAAAAAATATTTTTCATGTGATATAAATTTTAATGCAATGTATTAAAAAAACAAAACATTTAAAAATCTAAAGTCGAATTATAATTAAACAAGTGAAATAATATGGTCGCAAAAATCATGATCATATTTTTGAGCGGAAGCAATAATAGTAAGCCGATTTTGTCGGTAGGTTTTCATTAAATTTTTATACCAATCGATACCTGCTTCATCAAAATTAGCTGTAGGTTCATCGAGCAATAAAATAGAAGATTGTGTAAATAATGCTAGAATTAGTTTCAATCGTTGCTTCATCCCACTCGAATAATACTTGATAGGTTTTTCTCTATCATAGGGTAATAAAGCATAAATGCTATCGACATGTTCACCCTTCAAAATAGGTTTAAAACTAAATTGAAAATCGAGTAATTCAGTCAGCGTATAATCTTCTATCAGTTCTAAGTAAGGAGTAGCCATACTGATATATTGATAGATCTCATCCACTTCGATAACTTTATTATTGAGCTCATAGTAGATTTGTCCTTCATTAGGAGAAATAACACCAGCAATGAGTTGCAATAAAGTAGACTTACCTACGCCATTATGTCCATAAATAGCGTATGTCCCTTGTGATTCAAAAGTATAGGAGAAATTTTTTACAATTTGCTGATGAGCAAATTTTTTAGTGATATGTTGGAGCTTAACGATCATTTCTGCTGTTGAATCCTTTGAGTACACCAGGTTTACTGGTTTCAACAAATTCTACGATTTCATCACGAAGGTCACTGACAGGTAATTCCGCTACTATTTTTTCGAGTGCATGTTTTGAATTATAACCCATAACAAATAAGTAACGATAGATATCATGTATGCTATTAATTTGTTCATTCGTATAGCCTCTTCTTTTTAAACCAACTGAGTTAACGCCTGCATAAACAGTAGGATGACGAGCTGCTTTTATATAAGGAGGTATATCTTTATTGAGCATACAGCCTCCAGATATGAATGCATGTTTACCGATACGTAAGAATTGTGAAATATTTACAGAACCTGCAAGTATCACAAAATCTTCGAGAACGATATGACCTGCTAAATTGGAGTTATTAGCGAGAATGCAATTATTTCCAATAACACAATCGTGAGCAATATGCACATAAGCCATCAGCATACAATCTTTTCCAATTTTAGTAGTCATGCTATGTGTGGTGCCGCGATTAATGGTAACGAATTCTCTGATGATAGTTCTATCACCAATTTCACTAGTTGTTTTTTCCCCTTTGTATTTTAAATCTTGAGGTGGTGCGCTTACCACAGCCCCTTGAAAAATTTTGCAACCTTCACCAATTCTTGCACCATTCATAATGGATACATATGGACCTATCCAACAATTATCGCCAATTACTACATCTTCCTCTATAAAAGCGAAAGCTTCGATGGTTACATTTTTACCAATTTTTGCATTTGGATGTATATGTGCTATTCCCATTATTTTTCAGTACTTCTTTTGTTAATAATTGCCACCAACTCTGCTTCAGCTACAACATTATCTCCTACAAAAGCAGTACCTCTCATTTCGATAATACCTCTTCTTATAGGGCTTGTTAATTCTAATTTAAAAATCAATGTATCGCCTGGAATAACTTTTTGTCTGAATTTTACTTTATCAATTTTCATAAAGTATGTATCATAATTATTCGGATCATCTACTGTATTCAATGCCAATATTCCACCTGTTTGTGCCATTGCTTCAATTTGTAAAACCCCTGGCATTACCGGATTACCTGGAAAATGTCCTGTAAAAAATGGCTCATTAAAAGTTACATTTTTCACCCCAACCACAAATTTATCTGTGAGGTCAATGATCTTGTCTACTAATAAAAACGGATATCTATGCGGCAACATACTCTCAATATCTTGAATATTGTAGACTGGTTTTTTATTTGGATCATAGATAGGAACTTCCACTTTATTTTTTACCGACTTGATATGTGCTTTTAATCGACGAGCAAATTCTACATTGCTTTTATGTCCTGGTTTTGTAGCAATAATATGCGCTTTAATTGGCATACCTACCAAGGCTAAATCTCCTACAACATCAAGTAATTTATGGCGAGCAGGTTCATTTGGATAACGTAACTCTACGTTATTTAATATCCCTTCTTTCACCACTTTGATATCTGGTTTATTAAATATTTTACCTAATTTTTCAATTTCATCTTCTTGAATAGCTCTATCTACAACTACAATAGCATTATCTAAATCTCCCCCTTTAATTAAATTAGCTGCAATAAGCATTTCTAATTCATGTAAAAAACAAAAGGTACGAGCTTGAGAAAAATGTTCTTTAAAATCGCTTAATTTTTCAAGCGAGGCATGTTGTTGTCCGAGCGTTGGTGATTTATAATCAATTAATGCTGTAATTTTATAATGATCGCTGGGCATAGCTAACATCTCAACGCCTGTTTCAGGATCTAGATAATGAATATTGGTACGTAATTCAAATTCTTCTCGTTGAACGTCTAAGGTTTCTACACCTACTGATTCAAGTAAATCTATAAAGGGTTTTGAACTTCCGTCTAATATGGGAATTTCAGCACCAGTCACTTGAATTAATATATTATCGATTTGTAAACCCGTAAGTGCTGCTAAACAATGTTCGATGGTAGTAACTGAGGCAGGTCCTTTTTCAAGCGTAGTTCCTCTTGCTACAGAAGTAACTAAATCTGCATCTGCAGGTATTATAGGTTGCCCGTCTAAATCTATACGTTGAAATTTAATGCCATGATTTGCCATTGCAGGAATGAAGGTTAATTCATTCTTCTGTCCTGTATGTAGCCCTACACCACTAATGGACACACTTTTCTTTATTGTAGTTTGAAACAAGTCTCTGAGTTTTAATCTACAAAAATATATAAAATAAGCTACTTTATACTATTCTTTAAAGCTATAATTAGGATAATAACATAATATGCACAAGTTATTAAGCTTCCTCATTTTTCATGAGAATTCATGTAGATTTACAATTCATCGATTTACTTTCATAGAAACAAATGCCAAATAGAAAAAAAAACACAAGCACTAAAAAAAGTGCAACCACATATAAATCAAACACTACACATGAATCGCCTGATCGATTTTTGTTGCATTTTTTAAAAAGTAGTGAAGCACGTCAATTCAAAAAACAGGATATCCTAAAAAAAATGCTCAAAAAATACAGCTTAGAAGTAGCTGAATTAGCGATTTCCATTCTAATAGAACAAAATAAAATTGAATACATCAATGAGGAAACTATTCGAATGAAACAAATGAGTAGAGGTAAAAATCATGTTGAAGGTAAAATTGATATGACAAAAACGGGTGGTGCATTTTTGATGAGTGCACAGCTAGATAGAGATGCATATATACCTGGAAAATTTCTACATAGTGCATTAGATGGCGACACTGTATTAGCCAATGTTTACAAGGGAAATGGACGACCAGAAGCTGAAGTAATCGAGGTCCTAAAACGCAATAAAACTTCCTTTATCGGTAAAATTGAATTGAGCGACAACTTCGCATTTTTCGTAGCCAATAGTAGTAAAATGCCACTGGATATTTTTATTCCATTAAACAAAACGAAAGGAGCTAAAAATGGCGCAAATGTTTTAGTGGAAATGACTCGTTACGAAAAAGGAATGAAGAAACCTGAAGGGGAAGTGATTGAAATATTAAGTGAAACTTCTAATTCTGATTTAGAAATGAAGTCGATATTAATAGACAATGGCTTTAATATTACATTTCCCCCTGAAGTGATAGAAGAAAGCGAAAAAATTAGCGAAGTAATTACAGAAGCAGAAATTGCAAAGCGGATGGATTATAGAGATATCTGTACATTCACTATTGACCCATATGATGCCAAAGATTTTGATGATGCCTTATCTATTCGTCAATTGACCAATGGAAATTGGGAAGTAGGTGTACATATAGCAGATGTATCACATTTTGTTAAAGAAGATACCGCTCTCGATAAAGAAGCGTATGAGCGAAGCACTTCGGTTTATTTACCCGATAGAGTTTGCCCGATGTTTCCAGAACATATCAGTAATTTCATCTGTTCTTTGCGACCAAATGAAGAGAAATTATGTTTTGCAGCCATCTTTGAATTTAATCATCAGCACAAAGTAGTTGAATATAAATTTGGTCGAACCGTGATTAAATCTTTCAGACGATTTACTTATGAAGAAGCGCAAGAAATCATTGAAACTAAAGTAGGTGATTATAGTACTGAAATTTTAAAGCTCAATGAAATTGCTTTAAAACTACGTAAAGAAAAATTTAGCAATGGGGCTGTAGCTTTCGAAGCACCAGAAGTAAAATTCAGATTAGATGAAACAGGCAAACCCATAGACGTATTTGTAAAAGAGCGCAAAGAAGCGCATATGTTGATAGAAGATTTTATGTTGCTTGCTAATAAAATGGTAGCCATGTATATTTCAAAATTGCGTGTAAAAAAAGCGCAAGTACCTATGGTATTTAGAGTACATGACAAACCTGACATGAAAAAGTTAGAAGTATTTTCTGAAACAGCTAAACGTTTTGGATATAATTTAAAATTTGAATCCCCTAAAAATGTGGCGAGTCAGTTGAATGATTTTTTTAAATTAATCAATGGCAGACCCGAGCAAAATATTTTAGAAAGTTTAGCTATTCGTTCCATGGCAAAAGCAGTGTATACCACTAAAAATATCGGCCATTATGGTTTAGCATTCGCTTATTATTCTCATTTCACCTCCCCTATTCGTAGATATCCAGATGTAATGGCTCATCGTATTTTAGAAGAATGTTTGGCAGATGAAAATCCTCCTTTAAGTGCAGATGCATTAGAAGAGAAATGTGTACATTGTAGTAATCAAGAACGTGCTGCTATGACTGCTGAACGAGAGGCTACTAAATATAAACAATGCGAATATTTGATGGAGAAAATTGGGGAAGAATTTGAAGGGATAATATCAGGTGTCATTCAAGGTGGTGTATTTGTTGAATTAAAAGCAAACAAATGTGAAGGCTTTATTCAAGTTACTAAATTAGGATATGATACATTCGTTTTTGATGAAGAAAAAGTACGTCTAGTAGGCAGAAAATCAGGCAAAATTTATCAATTAAGTGATGCCATAGATATACGAGTTAAGTCAGTAGACTTAGCTCAAAAAAGAATTGAATTTGAATTGATTGAAGAAGAAATATAATATTTAAATTATTCGCTTATTTCTTCCATTTTGAAATTGGTCGGTGTAGCTATCAATTGAAACTTTCTAAATTTACCATCATCATATGGAAATGAGATGATACATGTATTATCATCAATCCAATCAATTTTAATATCCTCTGCTTTAAGTTCTGATACTTGTTGTTCAAAGCTTAATGACCCCTGGTTAAAATCATATACTTTTGCTTTTAAATCTATTTTCCAAGGATCCATAGAAGTTGCTTTTACAGCATCAATTGTGATTGTTACTTTCTCTTCTTTATACGATCTATCTAGATGTATAGATTTTGATTTACAAGATGTAAATCCAATGATTAGAGTAAAACAAAAAACATGTAAAAAATATTTCATTCTATTTTTTTTAAAGATTATAAAATCCTACTAATTCGAAAATACAACATTTAAGTTAATAAATAGCCTTTTACTATAAATAAAAAACGTCATACAAAAAGTATGACGTTTTATTTATTCGTTTTAATTGAATTTATTTTTTCACATTATCTTTTTCTTCGTATCCCACTTTCACATTATCTTTTAGTTCCCCTAAAATTTTAAATTCTGTTCTTCTATTTTTAGCTCTTCCGTCTGGATCATCCGAACCGTCTGGTTTAGTATTAGGTGCAATAGGTTTGCTTTCACCATAGCCTTTAGGCACTAATCTTTCTCGAGCTATTCCTTTACTTAATAAATATTTTACGCAGCTTTCTGCACGTCTTTGTGATAATGCATTATTACGTTCGTCAGTACCATTTGCATCGGTATGTGCACTTAATTCAATAATGATAGTTGGATTTTCATCTAGTAATTTTTTCAATTCATCCAATACACTTTGAGAACTCATCGTTAAATCTGCTTTACCAAATTCATAATAAATATTAGATAATGAATAAGCTTTATCTTTTTCCATTTCAGTAATCACGAGGTCTTTAGTGGCTGTAGTTACATCCCCAAAATCTTTCGGATTTACATCGATTGTTTTAGCAAAGAAACCATCTTTACGTATATTGAATTTGTATTTTTTTTCTTTATCTAAGTCTACACTGTATAAAGGATTTTGTGCAGTAGTTGTAATGGTTTTAATAACGCTATAGGTTCCAGTAATAGGATCTTTTTCTTGAACTACAATTGTTGAAGCGGTTAAAGGTGTTTTTGTAGCATCTCCTTCTTTCAGTAAATTACCACTCGTAAAAATGATACCTTGTTTAATTCTGAAATCTTGAGCAATGGTATCTTCCATAGGCAATCCTAGTGTAGTAACCATTTCTTCTTTAGGCATATAACCTTCACGAATAGCAACTACTTTATAACTAGCATCTGGCGCTAATTTAAAGAAATAAGCTCCATCAGCACTAATAGTAGAATCAATAGCAACTAAAGAATCTTGTCCTTGAAAATCGGTGGCATACAACCTAACAATGGCACCCGACATAGGAGCTCCATCTCCACCCTCTTTTGAAATAGTACCTTCTAAACCATATCTAAAATCTTCAAATTTAAAGATATCATCACTTGCCGTTTCGCTATTCAAAATGGTTGTACCAACTCTATTAGAAACCATATAACCCGAAGTAGAACCAAAAACTCTAGTATAATAGATATCATCATATTGACTATTGATAGGACGTAACATATTCTCTGGCTTACTCCATTCTAAATTTTCACCAGGAATAGATTTAAATACATCAAATCCTCCATATCCTGGCAATCCATCAGAACTATAATAAAGTACTTTTTTAAAATCATCCCAGCTTGGAGTAAATTCATTTCCTACCGTATTTAAGGCTTTTAAATTCGTTGGACCTTTTACATCTCCATTTACATTTCTAATAAAATACCAAATATCCATATCCCCCACTCCACCTGGTCTATCAGAAATAAAATATACGATCTCCCCACCATTTTCTAATGGTCGAACTGTTGGTTGGGTTGTTGTATAATTTTGACTATTCACTGGTTCAGGAATCATTTTAGGTTCAGACCATTTGCCATTTACATTTTCACTTACATATAATCCGCATAATACTTCATCTTCCATTGGATGAGTACATTTTGTAAAATACATTCTTTTACCATCTAGAGAAATAGCACAATTACCTACTTCATATCCACTTGTATTGATATTATCTGCTAATGCTTTTGGTGCAGTCCATTGACCATCTACTAAAGATGTTTGAAATAATTTTGCCTTTTTAACTCGTTTCCAATTATTGATTTGTATCAATTTATTTTGTGGTAAAGATGTAAAATATAATTGATTATCGCCTACAGGAAAAGGTGCGCTTTCAGTATAAGCATTATTAACTAGCTTATCCATTTGACGAACATGAATTTTCTTTAATTCAGTATGTTCCTTTGCAAACTGACAGCCGTCGATATGTGACTTTGCTAATTTTTCCATTGAAGCTTTATCTTCGCCTTCATATGATTTAATAAACGAATTGAATGCCTCTATAGCTTGATCGTATTGACCATTCATTTGTAAGCCAACACCATAATCATATTGAAATTGACTAAAATACTTGCTGTCTTGTTTTTTAAACTTTTGAATGTCTTTATCTTTTTTAGCTTTTGTTTGTGTAAACTGTTGATACCAAACTACTGCTTTTTCGTAATCTCTGCTCATGAAATACGATTTTGCCAACCAATACATGGCATATCGATTTTCTTTTTTAATCATTAATGCTTGCTTGTACATATCAGCAGCATTATAATAATACGATTCTGCATATAATTTATCGCCCAATTTTATGGCTGTTGCAGGTCTAATTTTGGTTTCTTTATCAATGATTACTTTCCCCTTGGCAAATGAAGTAGCGGGAAGTAAAATAGATGCAGTAATAAAAAGGATTAAAAAGTTCTTCATACTAATTTTATTGGAGTTACACTATTGTTACAATGGGTATATATGAGGTTACAATAATTAGAATCTTCTTGCAGGCAAGGTTTTGCTCGCTTTGAATGAACGAATACTTTCACCTGTATAAACCATACAAATTTCAAATGCTCCTTGTCTTCTATTGGATGCTTTTAAATTAGAAAGCGTAATATCATAAGCAGCCCCTATCTTGAAGTTTCTAAATTCAATACTTAATGTTGGTATCACAGCGTCTTTCACTCTGTATTTAGCACCTAACATCAAAGCTGTATTGTTTCTGAATCCGGTATTAAATTTATACCCCAACATCAACCCTACTAAAATTTCTTGCATTTGATTGATTTTTTTAGTTGGACCTTGCATCATGTATAAACCTTGTGGAGCAATTATATAGCGATCTTTAACTGTAAATTCAAATCCTAAATCAGTTGAGATACGAGGATATAATGGACTTAAATTATTATTTGTTATTAAGAAGGCTTGATCTGTTGCACCAAAAAATGATTGAATATGAGTAGCTGAAATTCCTAATTGAGTTTTTACCACTTTTGAAAATTTACTTTTCCAATATAAGCCTGCACCAAAATCACCATAGAAGAATGAGGTTCTACTTAAATTTTCTGAAGTAGAATTATAACCACTCCAGCTAATTTCATCAAACTGGTCGAAGAATGTTACACGGTTTGGATCGATTCTTTTTTGAACAAAAGCTCCTTGAAATCCTAAAGATATTTGATGTTGATTGGTTTTTCCGAATGCTAAGTGATAGGCTAAATTACCCCCAACGGTAAGATTTGTAAGTCCAGCAGCACCACTAATATCATTGAAGGCAAAAATACCTGCCCCAATTTTATCTCCTCTCAATAAACCTTCAAATAATGGAAGATCTATAAAAGCACCTGGTGTATTATAGGCATATTTTTGTAAACTTGAACTCCACTGATTTCTATAGATTGCAGCCACTCTATAACTTCCGTCATAGTTGCCAGTTAAAGCCGGATTAAGTGTAGGAGCAAAATCATAATACTGGGAAAAATGTACATCTTGAGCAGTTAAAAAACTATAAAAGAATGCCAAAAGAACAATTGAATAAAGTTTTCTCATATAGAAAGGTAATTTTAGGTTTATTTTGTAAGCAAACAAATTTAAGGAAAACATTTTAAAAAACAAGTTTTTTTCAACTACAACCAATAATAGATATGAATTATAGTGCCTTTGAAGCTAAAATGAAGAAGATTGCTGATATCAATAATGCTACAGCTGTATTAATGTGGGACCAAGAAACGTATATGCCCAAAAATGGCGATGCGCTTCGTAGTCAACAAATTGCAACCCTTTCAGGAATTTCTCATGAAATGATGGTAAGCAACGAATTAAGTGATTTGATAGAGCAATTAGCACCAGATAAAACGCTGACAGAATCTCAACAAATCAATGTCATGGAGACTAAAATCGCGCTCGATAAACGTAAAAAATTTGACACTGCTTTTATTATTCAAATGAGTCAAACCGTTTCAAATACTTTTATAGCATGGCAAAAAGCTAAGACAAATAATCAACTAAGCGATTACTTACCTCATCTTGAAAAATTGGTGGCATTAAAACGTGAAGAAGCACATATCTTAGGATTTAAAGATCATATTTATAATGCATTAGTAGATCAATACGAACCCGATATGACAGTGGCTGTATTAGACACTTTATTTGAAGAAGTGCGGAAGGAATTAAAACCATTATTAGATAAAATAAATGCCAGCGAGCAAGTTAATGATTCGTGCTTGAAACAATATTTTGATAAAGACCAACAATGGAAATTAGGAATTGATTTATTGACTCGTATGGGATATAATTTTGATACGGGACGTCAAGATATTAGCACTCATCCATTTACTACTTCATTTAGTGCAAATGATGTACGAGTAACCACTCGTGTAGATGAACATGATTTAGCTAATATGGTATGGAGCTGTATTCATGAAGGGGGGCATGCTTTATATGAACAAGGTCTGCCCATCAGTGAATATGGGATGCCTCTGGGCGAAGCCATTTCATTAGGTATACACGAGTCTCAAAGTCGTTTGTGGGAAAATAATATTGGTAGAAGTTTATCATATTGGAAATACCTATACCCTTTGGTTCAACAATACTTTCCAGAACAATTAAGTCAAACTACTTTAGAAACTTTTTATAAAGCGATGAATAAAGTACATCCTTCATTTGTGCGAACTGAAGCAGATGAATTGACCTATCATTTTCATATCATGATTCGCTATGAAATAGAAAAAAAATTGATGGAAAATTCTTTGCAAGTAAAAGATATTAAATCTGCTTGGGATGAAATGTATGAAAAATATTTAGGATTGAAAGTGACCGATGATCGAATTGGAGTATTACAAGATGTACATTGGAGTCATGGCAGTTTTGGCTATTTCCCAACTTATTCATTAGGTAGTTTTTTTGCTGCACAATTTTTTGAACAGGCTCAAAAAGACATTCCAAATTTGATTTCACAAATAGAAAATGGCGATACTTCTGCATTATTAAGTTGGCTAAAAACCAATATACATAGTCATGGAAAAAGATATAAAGCAAATGCGCTTTGCCAAAAAATTACAGGTAGTGAATTACGCTTAAAACCCTTTATAGATTACGCAAATAAAAAGTATGGTGCTATCTATGGATTTTAAATAAAACTAAGCAACAAAATCACTTAAATATTCAAAGGCTTTGGTTAATTGACCATTTTTAGCAATAGTGGCGTTTAATAACATTTGATCTTCATCATGCATTAATGCAGGAATGATACGCTCTACGAATAAATCTCCAAAATTTTTAGAGGCATCACGTGGTAATTCATTTGGCAAATTATCTACAGCCATCACATCAATACTATAAGGTTTATAGGGCAAGCATTCTTTTCCTTTTTGAGGATCAAAACCAAAAACAGGGTCTTCAATGGTAGTAGAACGCAATGTACATGGAATAGAAGCTTCTGGTGCTATATCACAAGTGATATCTGCAATTACTTTAATTTTAAATGCAGGCGATTTCATATCTTCTAAAGTAAAAAAAGCAGGTATTTTTTTATCCCAATAAATTCCATTTATCAGTATATCAGTCACAGTTGTAAATAAGCCAAATTTTGATTTATATAATTCTGGATATTGATGATAATGTAAATTGTCGAAATGAGTAGCCCCTGGAGTATAAAACATATGCGAGTTATTCATTTGCGTATACACGGGTTCTTCAAAGGTTTCATGTAAAAATTCATTATGTGTAACATTACGAATATTCATCGTATCTAAAACTTCTACGCATCCACTACTAACACGACCTGTTCCTGTTAATGCTATTTTAATATTCCCTAATTTTATATCATCATAATCTTTAGTAGCATCTTTCAAATTTTTACATTTATTTAATGCTTTCAAATTATTCTTCCCAATTCTTTTTAACCAGGTCATAATACCATTATGTGCTCCAACAATTCCTGCCCATCTACCAAATGCAATAACACGAGTACCATTATTATCAGTCAGAGTTTCCCAATCGATTAAGGTAATATTTTTAGCAAGAATAGCTTGTAATAACTTTTTGTTATGCGCTTGTTTTTTGATGGTATGCGAAAAAAAGAAATAGGTTTTATTAGCTATTAAATTGGCTATAGGAACTTCTTTAACACCTAGTAAAATATCACAAGTTGAAAGATCCTCTATCAATTCAATCCCATATTCTTTATATTCAAAATCTTTATAACATCTAATATTCGAGGGTTGTACTACAATTTCTATTTGGGGGTATAACTCCATCAAAGAAGCACATTGTTTAGGAGTTAATGGCACTCTCGCATCTACAGGAATTTTACCTTCTCTAATAATTCCAATTTTCATAATCCATTTAATTTTTACAAGTACAAAACTAAACTTTATTCAATAATAAATAGGCAACGAACTAGTTATGAACAAATTTATTTTCTAACAATGTTTGAAAAATATGTTGAATTGTCAAAAAAAATGTATCTTAGTTTTAATATTGTTGTATTAAACTATTGAATGGTGCATTTATTTAGTTATAAAACTATATAAAACGATTTTTTAGTGGAATAAAAACAACAAAATATTTTTTATCTATTCTATATATCATAGATTTGCAGAGCAAAAACAACACGACAATGAACCTATTATTAGTTGAAGATAACCCTGGTGATGTTAGATTAACTCAGGAAGCACTTATGCAGAATCAGTTAGATTTAAAATTGCATGTAGCATTTGATGGAGAGCAAGCACTAGATTTTTTATATAAAAAAGGAGAGCATGAAACAGCTCCTCGTCCTGATTTGATTTTAATGGATATCAATATTCCAAAGTACTCAGGAATAGAAGTATTGGAACGTATCAAAAAAGATGCTGCACTGAAAAAGATACCCGTAGTTATGCTTACTACATCAGATACCAATAATGATGTATCTAAGTGTTACGAACTTGGGGCAAACGCCTATACCATCAAGCCTTTAGATTTTGAGAATTTTATCAATATGATAAATTCAATCCATAACTTTTGGTTTGTAAATGTGAAATTACCAAAAGACTAAGCTGGTCTTTCGCCAGTTATTTTCGATATAATTTGATACGCTACTTTCATGGCATTATAGCCTTCTTGTACCGTTACTTCTGTAGGTTTATTATTTACAATTGAATCTAGAAATAATTCTAACTCCATTTTTATGGCATTGACTTCCGTCACTTCTGGCATTTCAAATTGTACAAACTTCGTTTCGCCTTCAGGCGTGGTTAATTCCATATAATTGAAATTCCCATCTGGTTTTTGATGTTGTAAACTGATGATTTCTGTTTTCTTCTCTAGAAAATCTATACCTATATAACAATCATGCTGAAACAAACGTGTTTTACGCATATTTTTCATTGAGATTCTACTGGCCGTAACATTGGCTACACAACCATTATCGAACTCGATTCGAGCATTGGCAATATCAGGTGATTTAGAAATAATCGGGACACCACTGGCGCTAATTTTTTTGACATTGGTTTTCACAATACTCAAAATAATATCTATATCATGAATCATTAAATCTAATACTACGCTTACATCAGTCCCTCTCGGATTAAATTGAGCCAATCGATGTGTTTCAATAAACATCGGATTTAATTTTCTATTTTTTATAGATAAAAAGGCTGGATTAAATCGCTCTACATGCCCCACTTGAATTTTTAAATTCGCTTCCGCTTCTAAGTGCAATAATTTTTTAGCTTCCTCAATATTGCTTACCAATGGTTTCTCTACAAAAAAATGTTTACCCGCTTTTATAACTTTCTTAGCCAGCGTAAAATGCGTTACAGTAGGTGTTACAATATCAATTGCATCCGATTCAGCTATCAGTTTATCAATATTATCATATCGTTTAACACCAAATTTCTCTATGGCTGTTGCAGCATTTGCATCGTCTGGATCATAGAATCCGATTAAATCCCATCCTTCAATTTCATTGAGAATTTTGATATGAATACGACCTAAATGGCCTGCTCCTAATACACCTATCTTCATATATTTCTAGCACATTTTATTTAGTGTGAAATTATAGGACTCTGCAGAACTATTCATGTGCTCATTTCAACCAAATTTAGTTTATTGTATACTAGAGTGGAATAAACAGATTATCAATGTATTATAAGCCTAACTTAGAGATGAAAAGATATTTCTATAGGATTTAACCTTTACAAATACAGATAGAATTATATTTGCTGTCTATATTAAATTAAGTATAAAAAAATATTTATGCATATTCAAGAAGTAAAATCAGAATCAGATAAAAAAGCATTTATTGAAATGCCTACTTCGATATACAAAGACAATAAAACTTATGTACGACCTATAGATACTGATATTGAGAAAGTATTTAATCCTTCACTGAATAAATTTTTTAGTCATGGTGAATGTACTAGGTGGATTTTATGGAATGATGCAAAAACTGAAGTGATTGGTAGAGTAGCCGCTTTTATCAATACACGTACCGTAAAAGAAGAGTTACCTACAGGTGGTATGGGCTTTTTTGAATGTATTAATGATACCCAAGCTGCTTTTCTATTATTTGATACTTGTAAGCAATGGTTGAGTGAACGAGGTATGCAAGCAATGGATGGACCCATCAACTTTGGTGAACGAAATAATTGGTGGGGTTTATTAGTGGATGGATATGACGAGCGACCTACCTATATGATGAACTATCATCAGCCCTATTATAAAACTTTATTTGAAGCGTATGGGTTTCAAGTTTATTTTTATCAATATTCTTATGGATTAGTCGTACAACAGCCTCGTCCCGAAAAATATGAAAGACTTTGGAAAATTATGAAGTCGAATAAAGATTATGAATTTACCCATGCAAAGAAAAATAATCTTCAAAAATATGCTTCTGATTTTAGAGAAATATTAAATCAAGCTTGGAAAAACCATGATGGGTTTAAAGAGATGACGGAAGAACAAGCGATGAAAATTATGAATGCTATGAAACCGATCATGGTAGAACATTTATTACAATTTGCTTATTATAAAGGTCGACCTATAGCGATGTATATCAGCATCCCTGAATTGAATCAATACTTTCAGCATGTCAATGGCAAATTAAATTGGTTAGGCAAATTGAAATACTTATGGTATTCAAAAACGATGAAGTACCAAAAATTTGTAGGGATTGTATATGGCGTGATTCCTGAGTTTCAGGGTAAAGGCTTAGAAGGCATGATGGTGATGAACTTACATGATTTAGTGCATGATAAAAATTGGTGGAAAGATATCGAGTTGACTTGGATTGGCGACTTTAATCCGAAAATGATGAATGTGGCTATTGGTTTGGGTTCTAAAGTAATTAAAACCCATGCTACCATGCGTTATTTATTCGACAGAAATAGACCGTTTGAACGATGTCCAATTATTCATTAATAAAATGGAATGAGCTAAAATAAAAAATCCTCGATAGATGCTATCGAGGATTTTTTTATAAGATAAACTA
>CANHVE010000036.1 GCA_947464015.1 Saprospirales bacterium
CTTTGTTTGCTAATCGCTAAAGTAATTGGGTGTAAACGAGTACCTGCTCCTCCAGCTAGTATAATTCCTTTCATAATTTGAGTTCTTTCTATTCTATAACAAAGATAATGATAATTAAACAATAGTATTAGTATGTTATCTAATATTTACTTTTCTGATAAATAGTATATTTACACTCCATAAAACAGGGTAAATGATAGAAAAAACTGAAGAAGAATGGAAAAAATCACTTAGTGATGAAGCCTATGAAGTATTAAGAAAAAAAGGAACTGAGCGACCGTTTAGTGGTAAATACAATGATTTTTTTGAAGAAGGGAATTATTATTGTGCTGCCTGTGAAACGAAATTATTTACACATGAAGGCAAATTTGATAGTCATTGCGGATGGCCTGCTTTTCATAGCCCAGCAGTTGATTCAAATATCAAATATGAAATGGACGAATCACATGGAATGAAACGTGTAGAAATTATGTGCGCAAATTGTGGAGGACACTTAGGCCATGTTTTTAATGATGGGCCTATTGGAAAAGGGTATCGTTATTGTGTAAATTCGGTCAGTTTAAATTTTAAGAAAGATTAAAGCTTATGCTGTTATTGCTTTCTCGTTCACCGATAATTCTTTCAGTACTTTATAGTGCGAATATATCGCCTCGCTAAATGTATCAAAGTCATTATAGGGCAATCCAAATTCTTCCGCTGTTTGTTTCACTATAGGAGCTAAATGCTTATAATGAATATGGCAAATTGTTGGAAACAAATGATGCTCTACTTGAAAATTTAATCCTCCAGCATACCAATTTAAAATCGGATTTTTACGAGCAAAATTAGCAGTCGTTAATAGCTCGTGAACAGCCCATGCATTTTCAATTTCGTTTTGTTCATTAGGCATAGGAAATGAAGCTTCTCCAACCACATGTGCTGGTTGAAAAATCATTGACAAAATAAAACCTGCTACTAAATGCATCAATAAAAAACAAAGGAGGTATTGCCACCAAATGACAGGAAATAAAATTAATGGAATAGCTATAACATAGGATACATATAGTACTTTAGAAACAATAATAACGGTCAATTCTTTTTTGGTAGTAGTGTTGCCATAAAAGATATTCTCTTTATGATACTTTAATAATTTTTTCAAATCCTTTATTACAACCCAAGAAATAGTTACTAAACTATATAATAAAAATGCATAATAATGTTGAAATTTATGCCATGATCTATAAGGAGCTGCTTTTGAAAACCTAACTACAATACCAGCATCTAAATCTTCATCGTGTCCTTGAATATTTGTATATGTATGATGTAATACATTATGTTGAACTTGCCAGGTATAGGCGTTTCCTCCAACTACATTGAGTGTATATCCTAATATTTTATTTACTAAGTTATTATGTGAATAGGATTGATGATTGGCGTCGTGCATCACTGACAAACCTATGCCAGCCAAGCCAAAACCCCATACAATTGCCAATAATAAATTAATATAAAAAGGTAATGAAAGCGTTATAATTGCAAAAAAAGGCACGAAGTACATTGACAACATAGCTATTGTCTTTACTACCATTTGTGCATTTGCTTTTTTATCAATTTTGTTTTCTGAAAAATATAAATCAATTCTTTTTTTTAGTAAGGGATAAAATTGAGATAATGATTCTTTTTTGTTCTTGAATTTAATTTTTGTGTTCAATAATTTATATCGTGTTTGTTTTGTTGTGTCAAAGATAGTATAATACACGCTTATACGTGTTTTAATTCTGTCAAATTAACAAATATTATTATGTTAAACCCTTTGTGTATAAGTAAAATCAATCATTTAATTGATTTTGAATTTTATGATCTAGAATATAGTAGAAGTATTTACTTTTGAGCTAAATAATAAAACATATGCATATAGTAGCCAGTCTTATTGAAAAATATATTGATGAATATAGCGAGCAGGAAGATGATTTATTAAAGAATTTATATCGAGAAACGCAACTTAAAATACTGATGCCACATATGTGTAGTGGACATATACAAGGACAATTATTGTATTTGCTTACAAAAATTTCACGTGCACAGAACGTACTAGAAATAGGTACATTTACAGGATATGCTACTATTTGCTTTGCTAAAGGAATAAGCGAAAATGGGATTGTAGATAGCATAGATATTAATAAAGAATTAAGTGATTTGTGTTTGAAATATTTTCGTTTAGGTGGGTATGAAAACAAAATCAACTTACACATTGGGAATGCAATAGAATTAATTCCTAGATTAAATAAAAAATACGATGTTGTGTTTATTGATGCAGATAAACAAAATTATAGTGCTTATTATCAATTAGTATTTGATATGGTAAATCCAGGAGGACTTATCATTGCAGATAATGTATTATGGAAAGGAGAGATTGTTAATGAGAAAAAATCAAAAGATGCGGAAGCCATGCATCAATACAGTCTTCTAGTCCAAAATGATAGACGAGTAGAATCTATAATTTTATCTATTCGTGATGGATTAAATATTGCTCGGAAAAAAAATTAGGACAATCCTTTTATCCACCTGTTGATTCTAATATGAATCTTACTTCATATTTAGTAGTAGAGGGATCAAGTATTCTAGACATTGGTTGATACCCTTGAGCCGTTGCTACAACATCGTAGGATTTATTTGCTTCAACATCTTTGCTATATTGACCTTTACTATCAGATGTAGGAGGTAAATCAGTTGGTGAAGATAATGGTTTGATTGATGCAAAAAATATTGGTTCTATAAAAAATTATATTGTGATTTAATTTACTACATTAAATTGAAATTGTTTATCATCTAATTTAATATCTTCTATACGTTGTTTGATACGTTCTTCTTCAAACACTTCACTTTTAATTTCTATGAGCCGGTAGTATTCTTCTAATACTTTCGATTTATTATAATAATACGTTTTTATTAATAAGTCGTCCCGTATTTGATCATTAAGTATAACATAGTATGGATGATAGAGAGCGGAGTTTACTATATTATAATTTAATTGTTGAAGCAACTGCAGAAACGTATAATCTCCTACTTTAATTACTTGTGTTTTGTTTTTAGTTGTATAGATATAAGCAGCTGTTTTATCTCTACTAAGTATACTATTTGCATAAAACTTTTTTAGATATGAGAAATAAACTTCATCTTCTTCTCCTTTGGTTGATTTACTTAGAACAATAGCTGAATCTAAATGAATATAAATAGCTGGTGTTTTACTTTTTTTATCTATTTCAAAAATAGTAAAACGCAATTGAGTGGCAAGGGATGAGGCAGAATCAATAAACAGTTTTTTAATACTGTCATTTTGTATTGACTTATATTGAGCAAACAAGTCTTCATTGATTTCTTTTTCAAGCAAAACATATTTTTCATAATAGTTGAATAAATCTTCTTTTGTTTGGAGAGTGGATGCCAAAGGAAGTATTTTTTCAAGTTTAAAAGAAACGCCTGCCCTCCAATTTAAATGGTAAGTGTTTGCACGAGCAAATGAATCTTGCGTTTGATTCACGGCAGAGTCAATAAATGTAGTTGGATGTTCTTCGATAAAACCCTTTTCTGAAGATTTTTTATTGTCATTACAACTCCATAAACTAAAAGCATATAGGCCAATCAGAAAAAGTAAACAACAGTTTTTCATAAAACAAACCTAAAAAGAATTTTATGATAAAAAGATATAAAAATTGATTTGTGTATAATTAGAAAAAGCTATTTCCTACTAAAAAACTACCTTTGCTTTATGTCTTTTTTAGATGAATTAAATGAATCGCAACGGCAAGCAGTGACCAATACAGATGGTCCTGTAATGATTGTTGCTGGACCAGGATCTGGCAAAACAAGAGTGCTTACCTATCGAATTGCACATATGATTCAAAAGGGTGTTGAACCTTTTTCTATCATGTCGCTAACCTTTACCAATAAAGCGGCTGCAGAGATGCGGCATCGTATTGAAAAAGTAATTGGAGGGGAGGCACGTAATATTTTTATGGGTACTTTTCACTCGGTGTTTGCGCGATTGTTGCGTGTAGATGCTCCTAAAATAGGATATCCAAGTAA
The DNA here is from genome assembly GCA_947464015.1 of Saprospirales bacterium. GTDB lineage: Bacteria > Bacteroidota > Bacteroidia > Chitinophagales > CAMDFR01 > CAMDFR01. Next base: position 4,063 of record CANHVE010000036.1, read on the forward strand.
TTTTACTATTTATGATACTACCGATTCATTGAGTATGATTAAACAAATCATCAATGAATTGCAATTGAATGATAAAGTATATAAACCCAATCAAGTTTATAATAGAATTAGCAGTGCGAAAAATGCATTGATTAGTCCGAAACAATATAAAGAAGATAGCGAAATCATCAGTGAGGATATTCAAATGCAAAAACCTTTGATGAGCAAAATCTATGAAACCTATGCTAAAAGATGCTTTCAGAGTGGTGCTATGGATTTTGATGATTTATTATATAAAACGTATGAATTATTAATTCGATTTCCGGATGTACTTTATAAATATCAGCATCGTTTCAAATACTTAATGATCGATGAGTTTCAAGATACCAACTTTGCCCAATACAGCATTGTAAAAAAAATTGCTGATGTGTATCAAAATATTTGTGTGGTAGGTGATGATGCACAAAGTATCTATGCCTTCAGGGGAGCCACAATCGAAAATATTTTAAATTTTCAAAAAGATTATCCTGACTTAAAGGTTTTTAAACTGGAGCAAAACTATAGAAGCACTAAAAACATTGTAAAAGCTGCCAATCATTTAATTGTAAATAATAAAAATCAATTACAAAAAACTATTTGGACCGATAATCATCAAGGTGAATTAATAAAGGTTTTAAAAGCTAGCAGTGATAATGAAGAAGCGCGCATGGTGGCTGATTTAATTTTTGAATATAAAATGCGCCATCATTATAATAATAAAGATTTCGCCATTTTATATCGTACCAACGCGCAAAGTAGAGCCTTTGAGGAGTCGTTACGACGCTTGAATATTCCCTATATCGTATATGGTGGGATGTCGTTTTATCAACGAAAAGAAATCAAAGATTTAATTGCTTATTTGCGATTAACGGTAAATCCACAAGATGAAGAAGCTTGGAGAAGAGTGATTAATTATCCTACTCGAGGCATTGGTAAAACTACTATTGAACGAATCGTAGTACTGGCTAGTGAAAAAGAAACGAGTATCTGGAATATCTGCGAAAATATTATGCAGACAGATATTAGTGGGAAAGCTGCCCAAAATATTTTATCATTTATCATGATGATAAAAAGTTTTCAAACCTTAATACATAAACAGAATGCATTTGAATTAGCTTCTCACATCGCTAAAAGCAGCGGAATTGTGAGAGAATTATATGAAGACAAAACGGTTGAAGGCGTGATGCGTTATGAAAACATTCAAGAGTTGCTCAATGGTATTAAAGAGTTTAGTGAAGCCGATACTATAGAAGAAGGTAGAGAAGATGAATTTAATAACGATAGAAGCTTAGGGACCTATTTACAAAACATTACGCTGTTAACCAATCAAGATAATAAAGAAGAGAATGAAGATAGCGTGAAAATCATGACTATTCATGCGGCTAAAGGATTGGAGTTTGAATGTGTATTTGTAGCAGGACTAGAAGATAATTTATTTCCTTCGTCAATGAGTTTATTTAGCAGGGAAGATTTAGAAGAAGAGCGACGTTTATTTTACGTAGCTGTAACTAGAGCTATGACATACTTAACTTTGTCGTTTGCTACATCGCGTTATAAATTTGGTACTTTAAATTACAGTGAGCCTTCTCGATTTTTAAATGAAATTCCGAAGGAATTAATGTCGATGAATGTGAAGGAAAAAATAGTTGAAAAAAATGAAGATGCTTTTGTTTCGCCTACTGCACGAAGAATTGTATCGGGCAATTTCACCGCTACTAAACCAACTACTTTAGATCCTAATTTCACTCCCTCTGATCCTGAAAAAATTATGGTTGGTTGCGAAGTAGAACATCAACGATTTGGGACTGGAAAAGTTGTAGCAATGGATGGTTTGGGTGTCAACAAAATGGCCACAATCTTTTTCCCGAGTGAGGGCGAGAAAAAATTAATGTTGAAATTCGCTAAATTAAAAGTGCTTTCCTAATTGCAAGAACTGTTTTCATTATTAATTAAATTTACTTTTTGATACATGAATAAAAAAACGAAATGGACTATTGGCTTTAGTTTTATATTGTTATTCGTTGTATGTAGTTTTTCCTGTAAACAAAAAACAACTCCTAAGTCTAAACTACAAATAGGCATTGATGCACCCGATTTTTCATTGCCTGATAGAAATAATGTGTATCACCAATTAAGTGAATATAAAAACAAAACGATATTGCTCGATTTTTGGGCGAGTTGGTGTGCTCCTTGTCGAAGAAAAAACAAAGAAGTTGTTGCCATTTATAATACATACAAAGATGTGACTTTTGCTAATGGTTCTACTTTTGAAATCATTAGTATTAGTCAAGATAATCAAGAAGCACCTTGGTTACAAGCTATAGAAGACGATGGATTGGTTTGGGAGAGTCATCTGAAACAACGAATGGCAGGGATAAATGAAGCTTCTGTAAAATACGATGTGCAGTTTATTCCCTGTTGTTTTTTAATCAATGCTGCTGGCAAAATTATGTTAGTGAATCCTACTAAAGACGAATTGGAAGAAACCTTAAATAGTATGAAATAAAAAAAGAGGTTCGAAAACTCAAACCTCTTTCATTAAAAATAATTTCTAATTATTATAACACCTCTACACTTCTTTCAATAAAAGCAGTAAGCTTACTTCCTTTTAATAATCCTTGTTGTAGTAATGCTAAATCAAATAATTGATTAATTAAAGCTGTTTTGTTTTCTTCTTTTAAAATTCTTGAAGCTAAGGCATGGTTGGTGTTCACCACTAAATTCATCGATTCAGGCATACTTCCCATAAACGAATACATCCCACCTCCCATTTTGCTCATCTCGTGCATACGTCGCATAAACTCGTTTTTAGTAATAGTAATAGGCATGTCCTCTGGCGATAAGGCTTTTAGCTCTATGGTAACTCCTTCTAGCTTGATTGTTTCTTCGAAATGTTTTTTTAAACTTTCTTCTTCTTCTTTACTTAAAACCGATACTGCTGTTTCTTCTTTTTCAATTAATTTATCAATAGTATCTGCATCTACTCTATTAAATTTAATGTCGCTGTGTTTGCTTTCTACATGCTGAACAAAATGCTGATCGATAATATTATCAAACGATAAAACATCGTATGATTTTTTGGTAGCAATTTGGATATAAGAGTCTTGTGCTTCCTTATCAGTAGTATATAACAAGATTAATTTATTGTTTTTATCTTTTTGAAGAACTTCTGTTTTTGTTTTATATTCTTCTAAAGTGAAAAATTTATTTTCTATGTTTTCATACAAACAAAAATCTTTTGCTCTTTCATAAAATTTTTCATCGCTCAACATACCATATTTCACAAATAATCCAACGCTTTCCCATTTCGATTCAAAAGAAGCTCTATCATTTTTAAACAACTCGCCTAATTTATCTGCTACTTTTTTACTGATATGCGAAGTGATTTTTTTAACGTTGCCGTCGCTTTGTAAATAGCTTCTCGAAACGTTTAATGGAATATCTGGTGAATCTAATACCCCTTGCATCAACATCAAATATTCTGGTACAATTTCTTCTACATTGTCAGTAACAAATACTTGATTGCTGTATAATTGAATTTTGTTTTTTTGAACTTCAAATGTTTTTTTCAATTTAGGGAAATATAAAATCCCTGTAAGTTTGAATGGAAAATCAACATTTAAATGAATCCAAAACAATGGATCTTCGGCCATTGGATATAATTCATGATAAAAACGAATATAGTCTTCCTCTTTTAATTCTGCTGGGGCGATACTCCATGCCGGTTTTGTATTATTTACAATGAAATCTTTTTTTACTTTTATATCTTTGTCTTCCGCATCTTTCTCTGTTACTTCTTCTTCACCACAATTAATCGGTACCGGTAAAAACTTACAATATTTGTTTAATAAACCTTTGATTTTATATTCATCAGCAAAATCAATAGAATCATCTGCAATATGTAAAATGATATCCGTTCCTCTTTCTGTTTTTTCTGCGGTTGACATTTCATATTCAGGACTTCCATCACATACCCATCTCACAGCGGGAGCATCTTTATAAGACTTGGTTATAATTTCTACTTCTTTTGAAACCATAAAAGCAGAATAAAATCCTAATCCAAAATGACCAATGATATTGATTCCTCCATCAACATTTTTAAATTTTTCTACAAATTCTTCTGCACTTGAAAATGCCACTTGATTGATATATTTTTCTACTTCTTCTTCTGTCATTCCAATTCCTTTGTCAGAAATAGTAATGGTTTTGGCCTCTTTATCTACTTTAACATCTATATTAATATTGCCTAACTCTTGTTTCAGTTCGCCGCTAACTGCCAATTTTTGTACTTTTTGAGTTGCATCTACTGCATTTGAAACCAGCTCTCTTAAAAAGATTTCATGATCAGAGTATAAAAACTTTTTAATAATCGGGAAGATGTTCTCCGTACTTACATTAATTTTTCCTTTTTGTGCCATGTGAATTTTATTTGAATTTTAATGTTAATTGAATACGCTTCTTTTTTCAAATCTTATGCCACAGCGTTTTTGCTGACATTTTGACTTGACACTTGATTTTTTTATGTACTTTTAGGCTGTAGAAAAATTCTGCCACTTAAATTTAATAAAACAAACGTTCATAAATCATGAAATACAACTACTTTTTTAGTGCTTTATTCATTGCGTTTCTTATTCAAACAAGTAATGCACAAGTTACTTGGAGTAATAAAATTGCTACCATTGTATATAACAATTGTAGCACATGCCACCACACTGGAGGAATCGGACCTTTTAATTTAATGAGCTATAGTGATGCCGTGAGCAATTCATTAACTATGAAAAGCAGTACTCAAAGTAAATCTATGCCACCATGGAAGCCAGATCCGACTTATAGACATTTAAAAAATGAAAGATTCTTGACGGATGCTCAAATAGCTGATATAGCTTCATGGGTAGATAATGGCTCGCCTAGAGGAGATATTTCTTCTGAGCCCGTTGCGCCTTCGTATTCTTCAACAAGCCAAATGGCTGTGATTGATAAAACATTAACATTGCCTACATACACTGTGCAAGCACCTATTGACGAATATAGATGCTTTGTGGTACATGCTGGAAATACTACATCAAAATATATCAATGCTATTGAATATAAACCAGGTAATGGCGCTATTGTGCATCATATGGTGGTTTATAAAGATCCTAGTAACTATTCAGATAGTTTAGATCAATTAGATATTATGCCAGGTTTTCAAGGAAATGGGACTACCGCTGTAAGTCCTAATGCCGACTTTGTTGGAGCATGGGCGCCTGGTGAGGCAGTCTTTAGTATGCCTGTAGAGTTTGGTATTCTATTAGAAGCAAATAGCGATTACGTGGTAGAAATACATTATGCTCCGGGTAGTATGGGTCAAGCCGATAGCAGTAAATTAAATATTAAATACACCGATTATCCTTCTGTTCGTCAAGTGTACATCGATGCTATGCTAAACCACTTCACCAGCATCATTGGTGGTTTCGGATCATTTAATATTCCTGCCAATACGCAACGAACTTTTTATGAAAGATATACCATGCCTTCTTTTTATGATGCCTCTATATTAGCGGTATTCCCTCACATGCATAAAATAGGTACCTCGTTTAAGATTTGGAATTATATTCCAAGTACTGGCGATACAATTCCAATTATTAATATACCTAAATGGAATTTTCATTGGCAAGGGTTTTACACCTTCCAAAAAATATTAAAACTAGGTCGTGGTACTAAGGTAGAAGCGAAAGCCACTTTTGATAATACTACTGGAAATCCTGATAATCCTAGCTCTCCACCAGTTAATGTATATGCTGGAGAACATACTACAGATGAAATGATGTTGGCCTTTTTTGCTTACACTAGTTATCTTCCAGGTGACGAAGATATTATTTTAGATAGTAGCATTATTGCAGGTGGTGTTGATATAAGTGAGGAAAATCCTTTGCAATTAAGTGTTTATCCGAATCCAGCTACAGAATTTTTATATGTAAATTTTGAAACGATTAACAATGGAATTCTTGATTTAAGCATTTTAAATACGCAAGGGCAACAAGTATTTTCAACTAAAGAAACTGTGATGTCACAACGTGCTATTGCCACTAAAATTGATATCAGTCAATTTAGTAAAGGCGTTTATATTCTTCAATGTAAAGATGAACAAGGCAATAAGCTGCAGAAATCATTTGTTGTAAACTAAAGCGTATTTATTTTTTGAGCTATGATTTCAACTATTTATCATTCTAATAAATTATATCGAGTTGATTATTCAAATCCATTAGATATCTCCATTTGTATTCGTAATGGTGCTGAAAATCCGAATGCCTATCATGCTCCTGAGGTTAGCATAACTCCAGTAGTAGCCGATAATTTTATTGGCGATATCGCTCAAGGTGGTGTGGTGAATTTTAAAAATTTACATATCAATCCGCATGGCAATGGCACACATACTGAATGTGTAGGACATATTTCAAAAGAAACCTATACGATTAATCAATGCTTGAAGGAATTTGTTTTTATAGCTAAGCTTGTTACCATTCAACCCGAAAAGCTTGAAAATGGCGATACATTGATTACACAACAACAAGTCAACTTTATCGAAAACAACGAAAATGCACAAGCAATCATTATTAGAACTTTGCCTAATGAGCATGATAAAGAAATAAAAAATTATTCAGATACAAATCCTGCATATATTCACCACGAAGCTATGGCATATCTCGTTTATCGTGGCTTTGAACATTTATTAATAGATACTCCAAGCGTTGATAGAGAAAAAGATGATGCAAAATTTTTAGCACATAAAGCTTTTTGGAAATACCCTGGCACTGTGCGAAAAAACGCCACTATTACAGAATTAATTTATGTAGATAATGCCATTGAAGATGGACTTTACTTATTGCAATTGCAGGTCTTAAATTTAGAAATGGATGCTAGTCCAAGTAGACCTGTTTTGTATAGTATATTAGAAGCTTAAGGCTTTATTACATAGATTTCTTGTAGATTTCTTCCTAGACCATCATAGTCTAAACCATACCCTACAATAAAATCATTCGGTATTGAAAACCCAACAAAATCTACTTTAATACGATCTTGTAGTGCCTCTGGTTTTACCAATAAAGAACATACTTTCAAACTTGCTGGTTGTAAGGCCTGCACCTCAGGTAAAAATTTAGATAAGGTATTTCCTGTATCAACGATGTCTTCTACAATTATTACATGACGATCTGTTAAACTCTCAACCAGACCCATTAAGGTAGTAATGTTTCCAGTACTTTGGGTACCACTATAGCTCGACAAACGCACAAATGTAATTTCACAATCGCCACAAAAATTCTTAACTAAATCGCTACAAAACATAAATGAGCCCGAAAGAATACAGACAAACAAAGGTTTTTTATCGTGATACTCTTCATTCAATTGTGAAGCTAAACGTTTAACCGTTTCATGTATCTGTTGCTTATTTAAATAGGGTATAAAAGTCTTGTCTTTTAATTGAATTTGTGGGCTAGACATATGTGTTTGATTGTATTAAAAGCAAAGATAAAACAAAGTATGCGCAAATAAACTATTGGCTTAAGATTAAAGTTTGACCTAAACTAATACTATTGTTTACAATATTATTACATTTAATCAAGTCCTCAATACTTACTCCATAACGTTTTGAAATATTATATAGTGTATCTCCTGTTTGCACTACATAAGATTTCACTGTGGTTTTGCTAATTATTTTTTCTTCTTCAATTGTATTATTTGTAGTGCTTGATATAGTATTAATTTGAGGCGTTTTAACGGTATTGGTTGGTGGCGCCTCTTTTAACACGACTGTTTCCTTTGGTGTTTGAATACTTGTGCTGGTAGTACTTTCTTTGATTACTATTGGTGGATTTGTTTTTTCTGTAATTTTATTTTCAATTTCTTTAGCACTTAATGTACTTTTATTTGGAATGCTTTTTACAGTAATATGCTCCTCATTATTTATATTAGTACTAACTAGTTTAGGCTTATTAGCATTCACTTCACGCATATAAATAATTTCACCAACCAAAGGTTCTTCTCCTTTTTGCATTTGATTCTTTTCATATAAATCTTTTAGTTTAATCCCATATAGTTGAGAAATACTATACATGGTTTCGCCATATGTTACTTTATGATATTTTGCGTATCCTTTATTCCTTTTGGGTTGTAGGTACACATAAGTACCTGCATCAAAAGATTGCCCTTCAATCATATCGTTATATAAGTATAAATAATTTAGTGGTACATTATATTTATTAGCTATTCCAAGAGGAGTATCTCCATTATTGGCAATCACTGTTTTGGTATTATTCACCAAAAACATTCCTCCGAAATATTCTTCTACTGGCACTACTATTTCTTCATTAAAAGGAATGATTTTAGAACTGCTGGTGTTTTTCAGTTCATTAGTGCTTTCTTTCACAACTACTTTAATGTCTTCTGCTTCTTTTTTCTCAATATTATTACTCATGCTAACATCCGAATCGTATTTAGCTAAACCATATCTTTCTATGAGGTTAATGAGAAGCGTGGGGTATTGTGGATTAGTAGCATAACCCGCTTGTTTCAGGCCTTTTGCCCAATTCACATAATCCGTATGATCATATTCAAACAGAAAAGCATATCGACTTCTCGTCATTAAAAAATCAGTATGGTCTGCATACGATATACAAGCATTATTATAATGTCTAAAACATTCATTTTTTTCATCATCATCCATATAAAAAGTTTGTCCCGTCCATTCATTATGACATTTAATTCCAAAATGATTATTGGCTACACAAGCTAATGGAGAATTACCATTAGAGCTTTCTAATAAACCTTGAGCTAATGTAATACTTGCAGGAATGCCACTACGTTTCATCTCACTTACTGCGGTAGGTGCATATTGAGCTATATACTGCTCTGCACTAAGCTTTTGAGCATTTATATGTAAACAACTAATGATTCCTAAACAAAAAAATATACGCTTCATAATTTGATACTATTATCCAATTACAAAAGTATTGGAGACATTATAAGTATTAATGCATTTTATTCACGTATTATTGTGGAAGTGTCTTTTCTGCAATGCTTTTCAAAACAAATCTATGAAAGCTATTTTTTACTCAAAAGCTTTTATTATACCCGATAAAATAGCCTTACCTTTGCACCTTCAAATATGGCTAAAAAAGAACAAGAATTTATTGAGGTATTTGGTGCTCGAGTTCATAATCTAAAAAATATCGATATTGCGATTCCTCGAAACGAACTAGTGGTCATCACGGGTATTTCAGGTTCTGGCAAATCTTCTCTTGCTTTCGATACTATTTATGCGGAAGGTCAACGAAGATATATCGAAAGTTTTTCTGCTTATGCGCGTCAATTTATTGGTGGCCTAGAACGTCCTGACGTAGATAAAATATCTGGCTTAAGTCCTGTGGTGTCTATTGAGCAAAAATCTACTTCAAATAACCCTCGTTCTACTGTTGGTACTGTTACCGAAATATATGATTTCTTGCGTTTATTATATGCTCGTGCAAGTGATGCTTATTCCTATAATACAGGTAAAAAGATGGTGAAGTTTAGTGAGAACCAAATCATCGAAAACATATTTGAAAATCACTCCAATAAAAAAGTGAGTTTCTTAGCGCCTGTTGTGAAAGGTCGTAAAGGTCATTACCGAGAGCTTTTCGAACAAATTCGTAAAAATGGTTATGTAAAAGCGCGCATCGATGGGGTGATTGTAGAACTCACGCCTAAAATGCAATTAGATCGATATAAAATTCATGATATCGAAGTAGTGATTGATCGTTTAACAATCAATGAAAGCAATCTAGACCGCATTCGTCAAGATATTCAAATAGCCATGAAAATGGGCGAAGGCGCTATGTTTTTATTAGACAATGATAAAAATCAAAGTTTTGGGTATAGCAAATATTTAATGTGCTTAGATACGGGTATCTCTTACGAAGAACCTAATCCTAATTCTTTTTCGTTCAACTCTCATTATGGCGCTTGTCCAAATTGTAAAGGCTTAGGGACCAAACATGAAGTGGAAGAAAAAACATTAGTACCCGATGATAATAAAAGTATTGCTGGTGGAGGAATTGTTCCTATTGGTGAATTACGCGAATCTCAAATTTTTAGTCAATTAAAATTAATTGCCAAAAAATATACATTCGATTTATTCGACCCTATTAAAAAAATTCCTAGAGAAGCATTAGTAAGCATTTTGTTTGGTGCCGAAGGATATGACGAAGAAATTTTTGAAGAAGAATTGGGGGCTGATGATAAATGGTATACCCTTGAAAATGGCGGTGTAGCAGGCATGCTCAAACGTTGTTATAAATCTACTTCGTCCGAACCATTGCGCAGATGGGCTGAAGAATTTTTAGAAACACTTACCTGTCCTGTTTGTAATGGCTATCGACTAAATAAAGAATCGCTTTGGTTTAAAATCAATAACAAAAATATTGGGGAACTCAGCGAAATGGATATCTCTGTTTTGTCGAAGTGGTTTGAAAATATTGAATCTGCTCTTTCAGAAAAACAAAATTATATAGCAAAGGATGTATTGAAAGAAATCCGTTCACGTATAGGATTTTTATTAGGCGTTGGTTTAAATTATCTCAAACTCGATCGCCCTGCTAGAAGCTTGAGTGGTGGCGAATCACAGCGTATTCGTTTAGCTACTCAAATCGGTTCGCAACTGAGTGGCGTTACGTATATTTTAGATGAGCCGAGCATTGGTTTACATCAACGAGATAATATGCAGTTGATTCATGCATTGAAAGAATTAGTTAAAACGGGTAATTCCGTTTTGGTGGTAGAGCACGATAAAGACATTATGCTCGAAAGTGATTATATCATAGATATTGGTCCTGGTGCGGGTTTGCATGGAGGAAAAATTGTAGCTCAAGGAACACCTAAAGAATTTTTAAAACAAGGAAGTACAACTGCAAAGTTTTTAAGTAATACGATGCAAATCGAAATTCCTAAACAACGTAGAAAAGGTAATGGAAAAATATTAGAGCTACAAGGGGCTACTGGAAATAATTTAAAAAATGTTTCTGTACAATTTCCTTTAGGCTGTCTTATAATAGTTACGGGTGTTTCGGGCAGTGGTAAGTCTTCTTTGATTACTGAAACCTTATATCCAATTTTGAATAAATATTTTTTCAGAGCGGTTAAAAAGCCTTTAGAATATAAAAAAATTGTAGGACTTGAACATATTGATAAAGTGATTGAAATCGATCAATCTCCTATTGGACGAACGCCTCGAAGCAATCCAGCTACTTATATCAAGTTGTTTGATGAGATTCGAAATTTGTTTGCTCAAATGCCAGAAGCAAAAATCAGAGGTTATAAGAGTGGTCGTTTTTCATTCAATGTGAAAGGGGGAAGATGCGAGGAATGTGAAGGCGGAGGAATGAAAGTGATTGAAATGAATTTCTTACCTGATGTAAATGTGTTCTGCGAAAAATGTATGGGCAAACGCTATAATCGCGAAACGCTTGAAGTGCGCTATAAAGGAAAGTCAATTGGCGATGTATTAGAAATGCGCGTAGATGAAGCGGTTACTTTTTTTGAAAATATCCCTAAAATACAACGCAAACTGCAAACCTTGCAAGATGTTGGTTTGGGCTACTTAGCGCTTGGTCAAAGCTCTACAACCATTAGTGGTGGCGAGGCACAACGTGTAAAACTAAGTGCCGAATTAAGTAAAAAAGATACGGGAAATACTTTTTATATTTTAGATGAACCCACTACTGGTTTACATTTTGAAGATATTCGTGTATTGCTCAATGTATTGAATCAATTGGTGGATAAAGGAAATACGGTATTGGTGATTGAACATAATATGGATGTGATTAAAGTGGCCGATCATGTTATCGATATCGGACCAGAGGGTGGTGATAAAGGCGGAACAGTAGTAGCAGAAGGTACTCCAGAGCAAATCACCCAAGTAAAAAAATCACATACAGGTGTCTTTTTAGCAAAGGAAATGTAGTCTTCGCAAAAAATTATTATTAGTCATTCATGTCAAATCCATTTAGCGAATTATATAAAAATTACACCTCGGCAGAGTTATTAGAAATTGTGCAACTGCCAAGCAACTATCAGCCCACTGCGGTAGAAGCGGCGCGTGAAATATTGCAAAGCAGGAATATTAGCGAACAAGATACTATCATTGCCGAAAAACGAATTGAGGAAACCAAAGCAGAGTTACCTTATTTACAAAAACAATTTAAAAGATATAACGATTATTTTTTTAACTCTGTTGAAGCTATTCATCAATTGGGTTGGAGAAATAGTATTCCTCTCCTACTAGTTATTGCTTATGCTTTTGCGATTAAGTCTGCTTTGATTAGCTTATATCATACCTTTGATAAAAACGATCAATATTCGATGGCATTATATGGTATTAGTTTATGTATAGTCCCATTCTACTTATATCTCTTTTTTTTAAAATCAAAATGGTTTTGGATATTACTCTTTAGCGATAGTATTCTAGGTGTTTTTTACGAAATAAAAAATGTAGTCTTTTCGCTATTCACCTCAATAGTTGGTAGCGGCGATTTTTCTACCATTATTCATTCAATATTGGAAGTAGATGGCCTCACTTTTTATTTCAGCATCCTCTTTATGATCTGTTTAAAATGCTTATTTGTTTATTATTTTTCTTTAGCTGAAATCGAAGCCTATTATAAAATTACTTCTCGTATCAAACACAATGTGCTATTAGTGGTCTTTATAATAATCTTTCTAGCAAGTATATTATACCTGTATCGAATGTATGTATATTACATAAGTATGAATTCGAATATTTACTTTCAATTCTAATTACTCAAAATGAATGCAACTCTTCCATTCATCCATAAAACAATCTAAGTTCTTTTGGTGCATTTCCTCACTAAGTAAAACCTTTTCTTGGATGATGTTTTGCATGGCTTGAATAAAATTCATATCTATTTTATCTCTCTCAAAATACAACATCCCGCTTCTTCTGACTAAAAAATCGGATAGGCTTGCCACCTGCTCAAACTCAATCGTATAAAGCAATTCAGCTGCATAGGCAACATATTCCTGCGGTTGATAAGTACGATAAATATCATACGCTTTTTCTATAATGACATCTGTTTGTCTACCATATTTATACACCCAATTAGTAATTATATCTGTAGGAATAGCAATCTGTTTACAAGCGCCCCATTGCTGTTCTATATAATTATTTAGCTCGTTTTCGTCTTTAAATTCCGAACCCAATAATACGGTATGTTTGGTTGCACAAGCTTTAGGTGATAAAGCTAACTTCGACATCACCTTATTCACTAAATGCTCAGCCATCAATCTATAGCCTGTTAATTTACCTCCTGCCATAGAAATCAATCCGCTTTCCGATTCAAATATTTCATCTTTTCTTGAAAGCTCAGAAGCTGATTTGCCTTCTTCATAAATCAAAGGACGTAAGCCTGACCAAGAGCTTATTATATCTTCTTTTGTTAAGGAAAGATTTTCAAATCGATTATTAATCTGTTTTAAAAGATAATTTACATCTTTTAAAGAAGTAGTAGGATTGTCTATCGATTCGTTATAAATCGTATCTGTAGTGCCAATATAGGTAATGTTTTGACGAGGTATACAAAAGATCATACGTTTATCATCTGTATCAAAATACAAGGAATGTTTGATTGGTAATTTATGATAAGGTACTACTAAATGCACTCCCTTCGTCAATTGTAATTTTTTTCCTTTTAAGGAATGATCTTTTTTTCTAAGTTCGTCTACCCATGGACCAGCAGCATTCACCACTACTTTGGCTTTAATTTTATGAATAGACTGATTTAAACTGTTTTGAGCTTCTACGCCTATTATTTTTTTATGATCATCATATAGAAACGATTTAGCTTCTGTATAATTATAACATTGTGCTCCTAAATTTATAGCCGTTAAAATATTCGACATACACAAACGTGCATCATCTGTTCTATATTCATAATACAATCCCCCACTTAACAAATCTTCTTTTTTCAACCTAGGTTCAATAGCTAATACTTCTTCCTTGTTGAGCATTTTTTTTCGTTCATCTTTTTGCACTCCTCCTAAAAAATCATAGACCCACAAAGCTATTGAAGTAAGCGTTTTACTCAATGAACCTTCTTTAACAATAGGTAATATCATCTTTTCGGGACGAACTAAATTAAGTGCATTATGATAAACAATACTTCTTTCGGTGCCTACTTCATGAACTATCTTAAATTCCATTTGCTTTAAATAGCGTAAGCCACCATGAATTAATTTAGTAGAACGAGAACTGGTACCAAAGGCATAATCTTTTTTTTCAATCAAACAAACCTTAAGTCCTCTTTGAGTGGCATCAAGAGCTATTCCTGCTCCTGTTATACCTCCTCCTATAATTAATAAATCAAACGACTCAGATGATATCGATTGAAGATTTGATTGAGCAGAAGTATAGGAATTCGTTTGTAGCATAAAAAAACCGCCTCGAGTATGTGCGAAGCGGTGTAAAGTTAATTTTAAAATTTCATTATTGGGCTAGATCATTCACAATATTTGTGATTTCTTTAATTCTATTTTCATTTAATTTGTAGTAGATAAATTTTCCATCTCTTTGCGTATCTAAAACACCTGCTTTTCTTAAAATTGCTAAATGTTGTGAAACCACAGATTGTTCTAATCGTAATTTTACAAGTATTTCAGTTACTGTAAGTTTTGAGTTTTCTTCGAGCATATTCATAATTTGTTTTCTCAATGGATGATTAATTGCTCTTAGAGTCATAACCGCTTTTTTCAGCGTATTATTTTCTATTTTTGGTTGATTGTTTGCTTGTAATTTCATGTTGGCGTAATTTTTAAGTTTTCAAGTTTTATTTATGGTTCGGGTTTTTTAAGTAAAATGGTTCACAATAAGCTACTTCTTCAAAGTCTTTGTTTCTATATTTTTCATATGCTTTTCTAATTAAAAACCTAGATGAGCTATTTTCGATATCTAAATATATAATATTATTTTTTAATTTTATCAAAAACTGTACCTTTTTTTTAGCATCTC
>CANHVE010000037.1 GCA_947464015.1 Saprospirales bacterium
CTGAATTATTTTTTAAATAAATTATAATCTAATATATATTTTTCTACTGCAGGAGTTACTAAATATTTTATGGATTTATTGTTTTGAATACACTGTCTAATATAGGTAGAAGAGATATCTAATAATGGAACATCTAAATAATGTATCGTTCCCTGAATAGAAATATTTTTATTATCGTTTACATCTCTTTTATATATATAAATAGGATATCGTTGTAATATCAACTCATAATTTTTCCATTTATGTAAGTTTAATAAATTGTCACTACCCATTATTAAACTAAATTCATAGCTTGGATATTTTTCATGTAAATAAGTTAATGTATCAATTGTATATGAGGGTCTAGGTAAATAAAACTCTTCATTACAAGCTTTTAATTTATCATTATCTTGAATAGCTAATTCTACTAGATGTAAACGATCAAATTCATTTAATAAACTGTTTTTTTCTTTCAATGGATTATGAGGCGAAACGACTAACCAAACAGCATTTACATCCGTATTATTAATGATGTGATTTGCTATAATTAAATGACCAACATGTATAGGATTAAATGATCCAAAGAATAATGCTATTTTCATTTTATACCATTTGTAGTCCAACTAATTTTGTATATAACCCATTTTTAGCAATCAAATTATTATGTGTTCCTCGTTCAATAATTTCGCCTTGTTGCATAACTAAAATCTCATCTGCATGTTGTATAGTAGATAATCTATGTGCAATCACTATCGATGTTCTATTCTCCATTAAATTTGTCAATGCATCTTGAACTAGTTTTTCACTTTCACTATCTAGCGAAGATGTAGCTTCATCTAAAATAAGAATAGGCGAATTTCTAAGTACAGCTCTAGCAATCGTTAATCTTTGTCTTTCACCTCCACTTAAAGTCATCCCTCTATCTCCAATAAAAGTGTCATATTTATTTTCAAGCTTACTTATAAAATCATGCGCATTGGCAATTTTACAAGCATTGATGATCATTTCGTCAGTTATATTTTCTAATCCAAAAACAATATTATTCTTTACTGTATCATTAAATAAAATCGGTTCTTGGGATACTATACTAATTTGCTTACGCAATGAAGCTAATTCAACATTTTTTATATTATGTCCATCTATTTTAATAGATCCTTTAGTTACATCATAAAAACGACACAATAAATCGGCTAATGTACTTTTACCGCTTCCAGACAATCCAACCAAAGCAATCATTTTTCCTTTTTCAATGTTAAATGATATATTTTTTAATACTTCTTTATTATCAAATTGATTATATGAAAAAGAAATATCATTATACTCAATTGAATATTCAAAGTGTTTTAATTTTTTTGGTTCATTTATTTCGGTGATAGTGTTTTTAGCATCTAGTATTTCCTTTATTCGCTGAAAAGATATTAATCCTTTTTGAATATTATAGGAGGCATTACTTATTCGCTTGAATGGTTCTATTAATGAAGCGAACACGATCATATAACTAATTAAAATAGTGGAACTAATTTCTTTTTTAAATACTAAAAATCCACCAAACCACAACACACAACTCAACACACAGATGATTAAAAATTCAGATAATGGTGAGGACAAATCTCTACGTCTTAAATTTCGAACCATTAAATTATTGTATTGCTCATTGTGTTGGTTAAATTTATTTGATAAAAACTTACTATTCCCAAAAGCAGTAATGACGCGTATTCCAGAGATAGTTTCATCTATCATAGATACGATACTACTTAATTTTTCTTGACTATCTTTCGATTGACGCTTGAGTGTTTTTCCAATTTTATTTACAATCAAACCAATGATACCAACCATCAATAAAACAAATAAGGTAAGTTTAATATTGATGAATAATAAAGTACCTAAATATAAAATTATAAATAAAGGATCTTTAAAAATTATTTCTAATACACCTAATACACCATACTCAACTTCTTTTACATCGCTAGTCATACGCATCATCAAATCTCCTTTTTTCTCATTAGAAAAAAACAATAATGGCAATCCTAAAATTTTACTATATAACTCATTTTGTAAATCGCGTACTATACCATTACGAATAGACGACATATGATATATAGCAATATACCTAAATATATTTTTCAATAAAAAAACGAAAACAATAAATATACATAAGTAAATTAATGCACTAGACTTATCAGGAAACATATTTAATACGAAATTTGCTTTATAGCTAGCATATTCCTTAATATTCGATATATCAAATGCTACAGGAGCTTTATATACAATAGCTTTATCTTCAGAAAAAATTAAATTCAGAAATGGCGCAATAGTACCAATAGAAAATAAAGAAAATACTATAAATAATAGGTTGAAGAAGAAATTAAATACTACATTAATTTTATAATTTCTTAAATAAGCAAGAAGTCGTTTTAAATCAGGCGATATCATTCGACAACAAACTTAGCCATTATTTGTCATTTAAGCGTATTTTTGCATTAATTTTAGAAATGATTTTTTTATTATAGATTATCATTCATTAATAAATAATAGATAAGTGGATAGCAGAAGATTAAAAAAAGTAAGTACCCTTTTACAAGAAACACTCAGTGAAATTCTTGTTCGTGAAGGATCGAATATATATGGTAGTAAGTGTTTAGTAACAATCACAAATGTTGTGGTAACACCTGATTTATCAGTAGCTCGTTTTTATTTCAGTTTATTTAATGCAGATGATAATGATGCTGTAATGGTAGCATTACATAAAAACATAAGCAAATTAAGAGGCTTAATAGGCAATAAAACAAGACATCAATTACGTAAAATTCCAGATATAGAATTTTATGCAGACGATACTTTAGAATATGTATTTAAAATTGATAAAATCTTTGAACAAATAAATAAAGATCGTCAAGCACTAGAAAACGAAAATAAAAAACAGGATTAATTATTTTATACTCGATTCCTGCATCTCATAAAGCTTGTTTAATATGGAGAGATTAGATTTTTTTAATGCGGGTTTATAACCTGAGTATTCTTCAATTCTATTTAATACATCTAATATATTTAATTGATCTTGCGAACAACAATAAAATATTTTTTTATCGTGTAATTGTTTGGCTAAATATTCTTGTTCACTCTGACCAGGAGTAGGAATTAATATAGCTTTCTTTCCCATCACCGCTAAATCCATAATAGAGCTATACCCGCTTCTACAAATAATATATTTGCTTTTACTAATGGCATCTTGAAGATATTCGGTATCGAGCCAACTAACTACTTTAAATGTTTCTGTAATCATTTCTTCTTTAATATCACCTACAACTCCCTTAACCAGCAAGCAATTCAGGGTTTTTAATGATGGAGTTTGTTGTAGTATTATTTGTTCTAATTTACTTCTTTGAGGTTCTGGACCAGATAAAATAAATAATATATCAATTGGATATTCATTTCGTACTTCAGTATGTTTCATACGACTTAATAAACCAATATATTTTTTATCTTCTATTCGTAGCTCACTTAACTCACCACTTAGCTTTATGTTTTCATCATCAGGAATCCATATTTCATCAAAATCACTAAATAAACTCATCATTAAAATCTCTAAACCAAATTGAAAGAATTTGTATTTTCCAGTTAATATAGGTTTCAGTTGATGTGCTATAATATAATTTTTACATTCAGGATGCCAACAACCGTATCTATTATCTGAAATAATATATCCTATTCGTTCTTTTAAAATAATATCTTCTATTGCCTGATGCTCTTTGTATCTCGCTATAGCAAACTTTGGAATTTGTTTTATTAGATGAAATAATTGATCCGTATTTTGGGAATAAGTTACATTATAAGATGGAAGTTCATAAGTATTAATTCCAGGGTATTCATGCTTCAATAAATCTAATGAAGCACCATCACTAGCAATTACTACACGCTTATTTTCACATTGTAATTTTTCAATTATTGGAATACAACGAGTGGCATGACCCAGGCCCCAATTCAATACACATATCAAATACCCATCGTAAAAAGAATCAAATGCCATAATCGTTGTTTTTTAAAAAATAATATTAGCTAACTTATTTCGTTATATATTTGAGATATGAAACGAATATATTTATTTTCTTTATTGTTTGTTTGTATAGTAATCATGAGTATTGCTAGCTCATGTGCATCAAATAAAAAATGTATGTGTCCTAAAGGATTCCATAGTGAAATACCACTTAAACGTAATCAAGTATAAAATTATCTTCCCACATAAATCATCAATACGCTAATATCAGCAGGACTTACTCCACTGATTCTGCTTGCTTGACCTAATGTTTCGGGTTTTATTTTAGTTAATTTAGTTCTAGCCTCCATACTCAAACTTTGAATAGACATATAGTCTATTTTATCAATCAATTTTACCTGTTCTAATCTACTCATCTTATCTACCAACTCCATTTCTTTCTCTAAATATCCTTCATACTTTATGTGTATTTCGGTACTTTCAATGGATTCTTTATCATACTTTATTAATTCTTCTTTTAACGATTCTACTTTTTCACCAATTTCATTTATCGTTAATTGTGGACGTAATACTAGCTTATCTAATTTTACTTTTTGATTGAGTAAAGCCGTTCCTTTTTCTTGTAATAGTCCATTTACTTCTTCAGGAAGCACACTTGTATCTTTAATAAACTTTGTCAAATGAGCGACATCCGTGTTTTTAGTTTCTACTCGTCTTAATCTATCTTCTTTAGCTAATCCAATTTTAAATGATTTTTCAGTCAAACGAACATCCGCATTGTCTTGGCGTAATAATATTCTATATTCGGCTCTAGAAGTAAACATACGATATGGTTCTTCAGTGCCTTTAGTAATTAAGTCATCAATTAATACTCCTATATAAGCTTCGTTTCTTCCAAGCGTAAAAAATTCTTTATCATAAGCAGCATTATGCGCATTTATACCTGAAATTAATCCTTGTCCAGCAGCCTCTTCATAGCCAGTAGTCCCATTTATTTGTCCAGCAAAAAACAAGTTTTTTACCAACTTAGTCTCTAATGAATAATTTAATTGTGTAGGAGGAAAATAATCATATTCTATAGCATAACCTGGACGAAACATTTTAGCTTTTTCAAAACCAGGTATTTTACAAAGCGCTTTATATTGTACATCTTCGGGCAAAGAGGTAGAAAACCCATTTACATATATTTCAACTGTATTCCATCCCTCAGGTTCTACAAAGATTTGATGTCTTTCTTTTTCAGCAAATCGATCAATTTTATCTTCAATAGAAGGACAATATCTAGGACCCAAACCTTGAATTCTTCCACTGTACATAGGAGATTGATCAAAACCTGTTCTTAGTAAATCATGTACTTCTTTATTGGTGTAAGTAACCCAACAACATCTTTGTTTTTCGGGCTTCGCAATGTTTTTAAAGGAGAACCCAACGATATCTTTATCTCCTTCTTGAACCTCCATTTTACTATAATCTAAACTTCTCCCATCGATACGAGGTGGTGTGCCGGTTTTCATTCTACCACTTTCAAATCCTATCGAAACCAATTGCTCTGTTATACCTTTTGCTGCACTTTCGCCCGCTCTACCACCACCAATCTGTTTCTCTCCTATATGAATAATACCATTTAAAAAAGTACCATTGGTTAATACTACAGATTTAGATTTTATTTTAATACCCATTGAAGTAATCACCCCAGCTATTTTACCTTCTTCAATGAGAAGCTCAGATACCATTTCTTGCCAAAAATCTAAATTAGGCGTTTGCTCCAACATCATTCTCCATTCATGAGCAAACATCATTCTGTCATTCTGCGTTCTAGGACTCCACATAGCAGGCCCCTTGCTTAAATTCAACATTCTAAACTGGATCATGGTCTTATCAGACACTATCCCGCTATAACCACCCATTGCATCTATTTCGCGTACTATTTGGCCCTTTGCAACGCCGCCCATGGCAGGATTGCAACTCATTTGACCTATCATTTGCATGTTCATCGTGATTAATAAGGTTTTTGATCCCATATTTGCAGCAGCAGCGGCAGCTTCACAGCCCGCATGCCCTGCACCAACAACAATCACATCGTATTCTTGAAACATAAAAAATTTTTACAAAATTAATTAATTATAACTACTAGACTAGAAAAATAAATAAATAAATAGATTTTAATTTGTTCCACGTGGAACGTAAAACACGATATAAATAAAAAAACTTGTTCCACGTGGAACAAGTTTATAATAATGTATTTAAAATTTGTAGCGACTCGTTTTCAAATCGCCTCATATTTTCAGAATCAACCTTAGTTTTATCTTTATATCCTAAAAAATGTAAAACCCCATGTATAATTACTCGGTGTAATTCATCTTTAAATAAAACCTCATATTTTAATGCATTTGATTTAACCGTCTCGATACTGACGTATATATCGCCAGAAATATAGTTTTCATCGCTATAATCAAAAGAAATAATATCGGTATAGTAATCGTGATTTAAAAATTGCTTGTTAATCTCAAGTATTTTGGCATCAGAACAAAAAATATAATTAATATCACCTACTTCCTTATGATGATTATTAGAAACCCTATTTATCCAAGAACGGATTATTTTTTTATTAGAAAACGTATATGAAATATCTTCGGTGTGAAATAAAATAGCCATAATAAAATTAAATGCGGAAGCTTAATTCAACCGTAGCACCATTATTTTCAAAAATCACCATATCGGCCAATTGTTTCATTAAAAACACGCCTCTACCACCAAGTTTTTCTAAATTTTCAAGAGCTGTGGGGTCTGGTAAATTATTATAATCAAATCCTGGACCTTCATCTTTAATTTTAAATACTATATTTTTTTTGTTATCTGAAATATAATAACTTAAAATAATGTCTTTCGTCTCATCATTATTGTTTCCATGATTCATCGCATTATTAACCCCTTCAATTACACTAATGAAAATATTTCCATAATTTTCTTCGCTTACTTGATTTTGTTTTAAGATTTCTTCTACAAAGCTTTCTACTTTACTAATTTCTTCTTGCTTTGATTTAATAATTAATTTTTGTTGATCCGTTTCGATAGTCATTTTAAGTTTAATTTTATTATTTTCCTATGGCTCTATAATAGTCTTGTACCATATTTTTATAAAAAGGTTTCAAATTTGGCGTTAAAGTTTTATATAACTCTATTTCTTGGTTTCGTTTTTTAATATATTCTTCTAAAGAAGGAGGAAGCTTTACTTCTTTATCTGTAGCTTGTATAGCCTCTCGCTCTTCTTTCTCGCCCTTTTCTTTTTGTGCTTTCTCAAATTCCAACAATCGTAACGTAATCTCCTTTTGTCTATTTAACATTTCTTCCGTAAGTCGTTTATTTACTAATTCGGTTTCCGTTTGATTCATTTGTTGTGCTAGCTTTTGAAAACTACCAGCTGTTTTACCATCACCACTTTCATTTTTATTCAATTCTTGTAAAGCTTCTCTTATGGCTGCTTGTTGACGAGCCATATCTGCCATTTCTTTACTATAACCTTTATCACCAGGTTTCATTTGACCGCTTTTTATCATTTCTCCAACCTTCTGCATTTGATCATTTAGTTGTTGTTGCATTTTACTTAATTGAGCTGCAGATGGCTTAGAACCTTTACCCCCTGGTTTGTTACAAGAACCACTTCCAGGTTTCTGATTTTTCATTTGTTGCATTTGTTGCTGCATTTGTTGTAATGCTTCACTCAACATTAATGCTAAATTATTATAACCAGTCATAACAAACTGTTGGTATACCATTGCTTGACCAACTCCTCGTTCTTCTAAAGAATTTAATACATAAGTATGATATTTATTTACATCCGTAATTTCTTTGGTTACAATCGCCTCAATTTGAATTTGTCTGCGCGCTAAAGCATATAAACTATCTTCCACCATCTTAGAATCTTCCTCAATCTTCTTTTGATTCTGAATTAAACTAATATATTTTGGAGTATTAATGGTTGTCGCTTTTGTTTCAGCAATGTTTTTTTCTTGGCTAAATGATAATGAAATCAAATTTTCTAATAAATGCCTAATACTATTCATGTCTTCTTCCAATTGATCGCTTTCTTGTTGACTAAGCTGTTCTTTCATTTTAGAAGAAGCATCTTTTAAGTCTTTAGTTGCTTTATTTTGATTATCGCTCGCTTGTTTTTTATTATTATTATTTAAATCTTGACTACTTTGATTCATTTCTTCCTCTGCGTTATTTAAACTTTCTTGAACGTCTTTCATATCAGCTTTATTTTCCATTTGCTCATTCATTTTTTGAATGTCTTGCATATCTTTTTTAATAGCATTCAATTCTTTATTCAATTGATCTTGCTTCGCTTTTAAATCTTTACTATCTGAATTCTTTTCTTTAGAATCATTACTAAGTTTTTCTTGATCTTGTGCTAGCTTATCTAACTTAGCAGCCGTTTCTTTTATTTTTTGTTCCTGTTCAATTTTCTTAAACAACTCTAACATCCTATCCAATTCTTTTTTGAGCTTCTCATCATTCATTTTCATTTCCTCAGCATTTTTCATCAAATCTTGCTTGTTAAGTTGGTCCATCATCTTCTCCAATTTTTGAATCATCTCTTTCATTTCATTACTTAAAAGTTGATCCATCAATTTTTCTAATTGTTTCTGTTTATCCTTTATTTCAGAATCAATTTCTTTATATTCATTTTGTTGTTGATTGTTTTGACTTAAATTATCTTGTAATTTTTGTACATTTTCTTGTAATTGTTTTTGGCGATTAATTAAATCTTGAAGTTGCTTTTTATCATTCCAGTCAGCCTGTTTTTTTTGAATTAATTTCTCTTGTATTTTTTTCATCTCCTTAGCAATCTCTTGAGATTCTTTAATATCTTTTTCTAATTCCTTCTTAATGTTATCGTTATTTTTGTCTGTTAATTTTTCACGCTCATCTATTGTAGGAGCCTTATATTGCTTTATACTACTTCTGCCAACTTTCCCAGACAAGTCAGTAGCCTCAAAATAATAATTTAAAACATCTCCAGGCTTTAAGTTTATTGACTTAACATCAAGATAATGAGTAAATTGCGAATATTTAATACCCGATACACAAGGTAATGATTTATAGTTTTTTATAGTTTTATTAGAATCTAAAGAAATCACTTCAAACACAAAGTTTATTTTAGATAGTCCATAATCATCACTTACTTCACCATTATAAAATAAACTATAGCTATTTGTACTATCCTTAAATTCTTGCAAATCAATAGAAGGAGATTGATTTGGAACTACATTTATAGAATAAAAAACAGAATCGCTATTTTTTAAATAATCATTGGACGTCATTAGGCTGTATTGAGCACTATTCATCATGTTTTCACTGTAAGTAAAAGTATTTTCATCCTTTTTCACCATGTTTTTTTCTTGAGCATTTATTTTCATTCGAAGCAGATTTGCGTCTTTCGTATGAAAAGTCCATTTTACAGAAGTCCCTTCAGGTATAGATAAATCGCCAATATTTTTAATAATTTCTTTACTCTTTCCGGTGTAGGATGGGTATATTAATTCTACATCAAAAGATACGATTGATGGTTTTGGTAAAACGATTAATTCGTAAGGCTTGGTGGTAAAATCAGATGCGACAAATTGAAAAGACTGATTGCTTTGAAGATTGGTAAATAAATATTCAAAAGAGTTTTTATCTTTTTTAGTCATTTCATAAATGATAGCGCCAATTTTTATAGATACTTTATTGGGTAATGCGTCGCCATCTACTTTCACTTGGAGCAAATAATTTTCTTGTTGTAGCGCTTCTAGTTTTTTATTTTGAATATTTATTTTGAATGGCATTTCTTTCTCGAAAAAAGTATCATTATGGTACAATCGAATAGTTCCTTCTTTAAAAATAGAAGGTGCGCCAATTAAGATAAATAAAAAGACTAATGCCGGAGGAATGAGATAAGGCAAGTATTTTCGATTCTTTGAAAAATCAATAGCTTTTGGAAAAGGAATTGGTTTTAAATTTTTTATTTTTTGATTGATAGAAGCAATTAATAGTTCATTAGATTCTTTATTGTTTTCTTGATTTTTTTGAAGCTGTATGACATTTATTAATTTATCCTGTACATCGCTAAAATGCATACCAATAATGGCAGAAGCTTGTTCGTAACTAAGCGTTTTTCCAATTTTATTCATCAAAAAGATAGGACGAACAATAAAATAAATTATAACAATAAAAGAAGATAGAATAAATCCAAAAAACAAAAACTTTCTAATCAATGTACTTAAGAATAAATAATACTCTAAAACATTTACTAGAATAAAACAAGCCACTATAAACGCTATACCAATTAAAATACCTCGAATTAGCTGATTGGTATAGTATTTTTTGATAAACTCATTGAGTTTCTGTTCTAATAATGGATAGTCGGTAGACATATACGACAAGTATACAAAAAAAAATTAGTTCTTAATAAGTTTTAAATAGATTTAAGATTTTATAATTTAGTTTAATTAATGAGGGCTCAACCAAGTTTCTCTTAATACGCGATATTCCATAGCGTTTTGAGGGAAGTTATGTACATAAGGTTGAATTAAACGAAATTGTTTATCGTGAAACAAACACATCATCACAGCATCGTCCATACCCATTTGATCGGCTTGTTGGTATAATGCATTGCGCGCAGCCACATCGATAGTTTGATTGGCTTTTTGATAAAGCACGTCGTAGGCTGGATTTAAATATCTAAATGAATTGATATACGCTTTTTCTTTCAGGCTTTTAGGTACATTGACACCATTCATTAAATTAAGATAGTTTTCAGGATCGGGATAATCAGCCACCCAACCCAATCGCCAAAATGGACATTTACCTGTTTCGATATTTTCAGAATGTTGCGCCCATACCACTTGATTTAAATTCACCGTAATATTTAGCGTTTCTTCAAGCATTTTTTTTACGGCTTCTGCTACACTTATATTTCTTCCACCGCCACTATTGAGTTGCAATGTAATAGTCGGAAACCCTTTACCATTTTGGAAACCAGCTTTTGCAAAATATTCGCGAGCTAATTTAGGATCGTAAGTATAGCCTTTAATGCTAGCCCAATCAAAACCTGGAAAACAAGGAGGAACTAAGCCGTGAGTAGCAGCAACACCTTGTCCGTGAATGGTATATTTACATAGTTTTTCACGGTCAACAGCATAACAAAAAGCCTTCCGAACATTGATATCTTTAAAAATAGGATCAACATGTAAAAAGCCATAAAATTGAGTACTCATTTCAATGGTTTCTTGTTTTTGAAAGGAGCTATATTTATTGGTTAGAGAGCCTTCTGGGCTAATAACTTCATCAAACATATCGAGTGGAATTCGATATTTCATTTCTAATTTTTTATCTACAAAAGAGAGCATTTCAACTTTATCATCTTTGATAAACGAAAATTTAATGGCATCTAAATAAGGCAATTGATTGCCAAAGCTATCTACACCCCAATAAGCAGGATTGCGTTCTAAGAAAACAGATTCGTCTTGTTCGATGGCTTTAATACGAAAAGGACCTGTTCCGACGCAGTGTTCACGCATTTTCATCCCATACATTTCAACGGCTTCTTTTGGAAACACAGCAGCAAAAGGGGTGGCCATTTTAGCTAAAAAACTAGCAAAAGGTTTGAGTAATTTAATTTGGATGGTAGAATCATTCAGAACTTCTACTCCAGAAACCCCGCCAGCCAAAGGTTTGCGCTTTTGAGTGCTTTGATAATAAACATCCGCACCAACCACTAAATTTTGAAATATCCAATATCCTTGATTATTTACATCGGCTTCACAAAGTTTATCTAAACAATATTTGAAATCAGCTGCTGTAACCAAACGGCCTTTCCCTGAAGGGAAACAGGGATCATCATGAAAATAAACACCTTTACGTAAATGAAATATATAGGTACGTGCACTATCTTTTACTTCATAACTAGAGGCTAAACAAGGTTTTATTGCCAAAGTAGCTTGATCTAAACAAATCAATCCTTCATAAATTTGATTGATAATTCGATGTCCACCTACCTCGGTAATATTCAAAGGATACAAACTTCTAAAATATTCGCTCTCATTGATTCTAAAAACACCCCCATAATATTTGTTCCCTTTAATAGCAACAAGCTCCCCTTTTTTATGATTATTAACAGCTCTTTTTGTAGATGTATTATCCTTACAGCCTAATAAAAACAACCCAATTAACAAAAACAAACCAACTATTTTTTTCATATATGCAAGAGCAGTTTAAACGAAGTTTTTAAAATAAATAATACGATAGAACACTAAAAATGTAATTTAATAGAACAAATTTAAAATATATTATGTGGAAAGATTGTGTATTACGAAAAAAAGTTTTATTTTTGCACTCCTTTTTAAAGAAGAAAATATTAAAATATAACGGATAATGAAACGTACATATCAACCATCAAGACGTAAGAGAGCGAACAAACACGGATTTAGAAGCAGAATGGCCACTAAAAACGGTAGAAAAGTATTAGCTAGAAGAAGAGCTCAAGGAAGACACAAATTAACCGTGTCTGACGAAAAGAGATTAAAATAAAATTATTCATTTAATGAATCCTACTCGCTTTACTTTTAAAAAAGAAGAGCGGCTTTGTAGTAAGAAATTAATAGATAAAATTTTTGAAGGGAAAAAGGTCGTACACCTCTTTCCCTTTTCTATTTACTACAAAAGCTGTGACATGGATATAGCCTATCCTGCACAGGTTTTATTTGCTGTAAGTAAAAAAAATTTTAAAAGAGCAGTAGATAGAAATAGAATAAAAAGACTTTGTAGAGAAGCCTATCGGTATCAAAAAAACGACTATTACACACTACTTTCAAAAGACGAGTTAAAAGTTGCTATGGTTATAGTGTATAATCATAAAGAGCATTTAGATTTTATTACGATGGCTAATAAACTTCAATTAGCCATTGACAAAGTACTTAAGAATATTATAAAAAAATAAGATGTTTCAAAAAATAATTATTTTCCCTTTTGTACTATTGATAAAGTTTTATCAGTTTTTTATTTCACCACTTACACCCGCTGCATGCAGGTATCAACCTACTTGTTCGAGCTATAGTTTACAAGCCTTACAAAAACACGGGTTGTTAAAAGGACTCTTTTTAGCGGTTAAAAGAATTTTAAATTGTCATCCATGGGGAGGAAGCGGTTATGATCCTGTGCCGTAGAAAGTGTTTATAATCATAGACAAGGCACATATTTTGTAGTAAAAATCAATAAATAGTGCATTAAAACCTTGTATCTTTGAAGGTAAATCCTGCTACCTAACATGAAACATCTTTCAAAAATCTCAACATATATACTCACGTTCCTCTTTTTAAGTGCAATTTCTTTTGGATTATTTTCATTTACCAAATCAGATCAGTACTTCGAAATCGCTAAGAATATTGATATATATACTACTTTGTATAAAGAATTAAATACGTATTATGTAGACGATATTCAGCCTGCTGAGTTAATGCGAACCGGTATTGATGCTATGTTGAAATCATTAGATCCATATACCGACTTTATTTCAGAAGCAGAAATGGAGGATTATAGATTTCAAACTACAGGAAAATATGGAGGAATTGGATCATTAATTATGGAACAAGATGGATATGTTATTATTTCAGAACCCTATGAAGGCTCTCCATCTCAAAAAGCAGGCATATTAGCTGGAGACAAAGTTTTAAAAGTAGATGGAAAAAACTTAAAAGGAAAAAGCAGTGATGATGTTAGTAAGGCATTAAAAGGCCAACCAAACACACCAGTAGAATTAACTATTTTAAGATTACAAGCAGATGGAAGCGAAAAAGAGATTACAATTACCCTTAACAGAGAAGAAATACATGTAAACAATGTTCCCTATTATGGAATGATAAACGATAATGTAGGATATATCTTGTTAGAGCATTTTTATTCAGATGCAGGTAAGGAAGTACGAAACGCTTTACAAGATTTAAAAACGAAACATAATCCAAAATCTGTTATCCTTGATTTAAGAGGTAATCCAGGTGGATTATTGAACGAAGCGGTAAATGTATCTAATGCTTTCGTAGATAAAGATCAGGACATAGTATATACCAGAGGAAAAGTAGAAGAATGGGATAAATCTTTTAAAACATTGATGAGTGCTATAGATAAAGATATACCATTGGTAGTATTAACTAATAGTGGTAGTGCTAGTGCCAGTGAAATTGTATCAGGCAGTATTCAAGATTTAGATAGGGGAGTAATTATTGGTCAACTGACTTATGGTAAAGGATTAGTTCAAACTACTAGACCATTGAGCTATAATACAAAACTAAAAGTAACAACGGCTAAATATTATATTCCAAGTGGCAGATGTATTCAAGCGATTAACTATGCAGAAAAAGGTCCAGATGGTGAAGTGAAAAGAATTCCAGATTCATTAAAAGTAGCATATAAAACCAAAGCAGGAAGAGTTGTATATGATGGAGGAGGAATAGAGCCAGATGTAAAATTAGAACCAGAACTATTAAGTAATATTGCATTTACGCTTTTAGAAAAGAATCTGATTTTTAACTATGCTACTATTTACAGAGCAAAACATCCAGAAATAAAAAAAGCATTAGAGTTTAAATTTACAGATGCAGACTTTGAAGATTTTGTAAATTATCTTTCTACCAAAGAATACAAATATTCGACTGATAGTGAGAAAAATTTAGAAGAATTAGAGAAAACAGCTAAAGAAGAAAAATATTATGATGCACTTAAAGACCAAATTAATGAGCTTCATAAAAAATTGGCTTTAGACAAAAAAAATGATATCTATAAACAAAAAACAGAATTAATAAGCTTACTAGAAGAAGAGATTGCCGAACGCTATTATTACCGAAAAGGCAGAATAGAAGCCAGTTTTGGTAATGATAAAGAAATTCAAAAAGCCATAGAGGTTTTAAATAATACAAATACCTACAATGCTTATTTGTCTCCCAAAAAATAAATGATTCAATAAAAATAAATAATGAGAAAATTAGGAATATTTTTTATAGCTTTTTTCTTTTATAGTGTTTTAAATGCACAAATTGATATAGAGAAATTAAAACAACATATATATAGCTTAGCAGATGATAGTATGCAAGGTAGAAATACTGCAACTCCTGGAGGGGCAATGGCAGCTAAATATATCTCTCAAGAGTTTAGTAAAATAGGGCTAACTACTAAAACAGCAAATAATTCATATTTACAAGCATTTACTTATTATGCAGGGAAAGAATATGTAGGTAAAAATTATCTAATCTTAGGCAAAACAAATTATGAATTAAATAAAGATTATTATGCACTTAGTTACTCTGCAAATGGAAGCTTAAAAGGCGCTATTGTAAATGTAAAGCAAGGACTAGAGCTTCCTAAACAAGCAAGTGATTTTACAAATGGCAATTTAAAAGGCAAAATAGCAATGATCGATATAGGCTATCCTGCAGGGTTTGATCCACATAGTGAAAATGCCAAGTATGCAGATATTCCAA
The DNA here is from genome assembly GCA_947464015.1 of Saprospirales bacterium. Lineage (GTDB taxonomy): Bacteria > Bacteroidota > Bacteroidia > Chitinophagales > CAMDFR01 > CAMDFR01. The sequence goes on from CANHVE010000037.1 coordinate 15,490, forward strand.
CTCGAATAGATAATGCAATTAAATATGGGGCTAAAGGAATTCTTTTTTATAAATCAGATTCTACACAAGAAGATTTAACTAGTGGCTTTGAAAGAAAAGTGAAAGAAAGTAATATTCCTGTAGTTTTTCTAAAAACGTACAATTCTACTATTGCCTATACAAAAGTAAACGGAGAAGTTACACTTGAAAAAATTAATAAAACCGCAGATAATATTGTGGGATTTATTAATAATAATAAGCCTTATACTATTGTTTTAGGTGCACATTATGATCATTTAGGTTTTGGTGAAAATGGGAATAGTTTATATAGAGGAAAAACCAAAGAAATTCATAATGGAGCAGATGATAATGCAAGCGGTGTAGCATCTATTATAGAAATTGCTAGATATTTAAAAAACAGTAATGAAAAAAATTATAACTATTTGATATTAGCCTTTTCAGGAGAAGAACTAGGATTATATGGTTCAAAATCATTTGTAGAAAACTTATATAATCAGATAGATTCAGCACATATAGCTTGTATGATTAATTTAGATATGGTAGGAAGATTGGGAGAGAAAGATAAAAATTTAGAAATTAATGGTGTTGGAACCTCTCCAGAATGGAGTATCATATTAAAAAACATTTCTATTGATAACATACGTGTTAAAGAAGGCATGAATGGAATTGGTCCAAGCGATCATACTTCCTTTTATTTAAATAATATTCCTGTATTACATTTTTTTACAGGCCAACATGAAGACTATCACAAACCAAGCGATGATGCAGAAAAAATAAATTTTGATGGAATGTCTAAAGTTTGTCAATATATTATTGCAGTGATTATGCAAGTTAATTCATTACCAAAACCATCCTATATTAAAACGAAAGAGGATAATAATGAAAACACTCCTAAGTTTAAAGTAACACTGGGTGTAATTCCTGATTATATGTATGATGGAGAAGGAATGCGTATTGATGGAGTAACGGAAGGAAAAGCAGCTTCAAATGCTGGCTTAATAAAAGGAGATATTGTTATTCAATTAGGAGATATTAAAGTAACAGATATGTCGAGTTATATGAAAGCATTAAGTCAATTTACTAAAGGTCAACAGACAACAGTAACTTTCATTAGAGACAAAGAAAAAAAACAGTCTAATATTACTTTTTAAGAGTAAACTATTTACGATTTATTAAGCCGTTTGAAATTATTACATGAAAAAATACATCCTTCTTTTTAGTATTTTATTTAGTATTCAATTTTGTTTTTCACAAACGAATATTTCTGGAATTGTGAATAGCTATGCGGCAGTTACAGCATACGATACTTGTAATAATAATTGTTTAGTAGTAAGCACTACAACGGGTTTTAGTGTTAGCGATTATGTATTGGTGATACAAATGAAAGGAATGCAAATCAACGAAACGAATACCGCGTCATTTGGTTCGTTTGTTTCTTACGATAGTGTAGGTCTTTATGAAAAAGCGATTATTTCGAGTATCAGTGGGAGTACCATTTGTTTAACGAACGATTTAGCAATTAGATATAAATTAAGTGGCAAAGTTCAAATAGTAAAAATTGCCAGATATCCTTCAGGAGCTACGGTTGTAGGCACGATACAAGCACCAGCATGGAATGGAAGCACGGGCGGCATCATAGCCATTGAAGTACCTGGAACACTTACCTTAAATGCGAATATTGATGCAACAAGTGCTGGTTTTAAAGGAGGTAAATCTGGAGGAGCCATTTCAAATGCATGTAATGCTTTTACAAATATTACTGATTATGCTACAGATAGTTTAACTTGGGAGTATAAAAGTTTTAAGGGAGAAGGAGTAGCTAATTATGTTGCGAATAAATGGAGCTGTAGAGGTCCACAAGCCAGTGGTGGTGGTGGTGGGAATGATCATAATTCAGGTGGTGGTGGTGGCGCAAATTTAACCGCAGGCGGAATTGGAGGAAGAAATAATGAGCCTGGAACCTTTAATTGTAAAGGATATCAGCCAGGCTTGGGAGGATTACCCTTAAGTTCATTAACTAAAGATCGACTTTTTTTAGGTGGTGGTGGTGGATCAGGACATCAAAACAATGCAGTAAATTTTCAAGGAGGAAATGGAGGAGGTATTATTTATATCAGAGCAAATACATTAGTTGGGAATAATAGATGGATTATCGCGAATGGCGATAGTTCTAGAATGAGTGGACAAGATGGAGGTAGTGGAGGCGGAGCAGGAGGAACCATAAAATTAGATATTATTAATTTCACAGGAAATGTAAATCTATCTGCCAATGGTGGTAGAGGGTTGAGTACGAACAATGCTGCATCAAATAGATGTTTCGGTCCAGGAGGTGGCGGGTCTGGCGGAGCAATTCTATTAATATCTGCATCCATACCAACAGGTATGTTTATACAAACACTAGGAGGTGCACCAGGTATTGTATTTAATTCTTCAAATGGTTGTAATGGAAGTTCAAATAGCGCTACAGCAGGGATTACAGGAACTACATCCTTTAGTAAAAGTGTATTGCCCTTCTCAAGATCGGGAGCTACGAATTGTTTAATGCGTCGATTAAATTATAGTTTTATGGCTCTAGCAAAGAATATACAAAGCAATAATTTACAATTGCACACGGAAGAATATCCCGAAGGAGCTCATATACTTTTTGAAAAAAGCAATAATGGTTATGATTTTAGTCTGCTTCAAGAAGTTGTTAATACATCTAAAAACAACCTTATCGAAATAGAAGAGATAAATCCTTTTAATGGAAATAATTTTTATAAAGTTAAGATCACTAAAAACAACACTATTCTATACGAATCTAATATAGAATATATTTATAATGGTTTAAATTGGACTACAGAAGATATACTAGCTTATCCAAACCCATTGAGTGAAACGCATAAACTAAACATTGTTTTTCCTAGTACTGAAGAATCTTTAGAAATAGACATTTTTGATTTGAATGGGAAAAAGTTGAATCATTATAACATGAACTTTGAAAGCACTATGAATGGTCATTTAGAAATTGATTACCCTACCGGAGCTACTTCTAAAATGATTATCATACAAATTAGAAACCATAGAGGAGAGCAGTTTACTAAAAAAGTTTTTTTAAATTAGTTGTAAAACAGCATGGCGTACTTATTACATATTGAAACCTCTTCAAAAGTTTGTTCTATAGCAATTTCAAAAAACGATGTGTTAATCGAATTAATAGAAGATCCAAAAGAAAATAGTCACGCTGCAAAACTTACTAGCTTAATAGATACCATAGTAAATAAAGCAAAAATAACGTATAAAGATATTAGCGCGATTTCTTTTAGCAGTGGTCCAGGATCATATACAGGCTTAAGAATAGGACTAAGTACAGCAAAAGGACTATGTTATGTATTAAATATCCCCATCATTTTTGTAAATACATTAGAGGCGATGTTAGATGAAATGATTCATCAATACCCAATGAAAGAGGCTATATATATGCCCATGATAGATGCTCGAAGAATGGAGGTATATACCTTGCAAGCAGACGTTGAAAAAAATATTATATTGCCCACACAAGCGCTAATACTTACAGAAAGCATGTTTGACGAAATTGGTGAAGAAAGAAAAATACTTATTGCAG
>CANHVE010000038.1 GCA_947464015.1 Saprospirales bacterium
CTGGGTACATTCCAATTCTAATTGGATAAACCAGAAAAAAAAAGTATTTTTGAAACTATTAAAAATAAATACATGAAATCAAGTCCACTTAAAATTGCGATTATCGGTTCATTATTGGTAATCATTTTTGCATTAATAATGCACTTCACTGGAAATTCATACAATAAAGCGGTAAGCTATATCACTTATTTGATTGTTGTAGGAACCATCGTGATGAGTATTTATTTATACAAGAAAAACGACATGAATGATTCGATGAGTTTTAGAGAGGGCTTTTGGGCTGGTATGCAAGCTACTTTAATTTTTGCGGTGATTGGTTGTATTTGGATGGTAGTTTATATCAAAGTAGTGAATCCCGAATTTATGTCGGTAATGAAGCAAATGCAAATGGATGAAATGATTAAACGAGGAATGACTGATGATCAGATGGAGAAAGCGCTTCCCATGATGGAAAAATTCATGTCATTACCTTTTATGATTGTCAGTGCATTAGTTATGTATTCGGTATTTGGTGCCATTACATCATTAATTACTTCAGCTATTTTGAAAAATAGAAGTAGTAACGAATTACCTACACAATAATAATTTATGCAAGTTTCGATAGTCATTCCATTATTTAATGAAGAAGAATCTTTACCCGAATTATGTTCGTGGATAGAGCGTGTAATGAAAGCCAATCAGCTGAGTTATGAAATACTCATGATTGATGATGGAAGTAAAGATAAATCATGGCAAGTCATTGAAACATTAAGTAAGGAGAATAGCGCTGTCAAAGGAATGAAATTTACGCGCAATTATGGTAAATCTGCTGCATTATATGTTGGATTTGAACAAGCAGAAGGTGATGTGGTGATTACGATGGACGCTGATTTACAGGATAGTCCAGACGAAATACCCGAGTTGTATAAAATGATTGTAGAATCGAAATTTGACTTGGTTAGTGGCTGGAAACAGAAACGATATGATAATACGTTTACTAAAAATTTACCTTCCAAATTATATAATGCTACTAATCGATTGATTACAGGGATCAAGTTGCATGATATGAATTGTGGATTGAAAGCCTATCGCAAAGAAGTGATTAAGAGTATTGAGGTATATGGTGAAATGCATCGATTCATTCCTGTATTAGCTAAAAATGCTGGGTTTTCAGCTATAGGCGAAAAAGTAGTAAGTCATCAAGCACGTAAATATGGGGTATCTAAATTTGGTTGGGAACGTTTTATCAATGGATTTTTAGATTTATTGAGTGTTACTTTTATGACTCGTTTCGCTAAAAAACCGATGCACTTATTTGGTTCATTAGGTATCTTGAGTTTTATTTTTGGCTTTGGTTTATTAGGCTATTTAACGATTGATAAAATATTTTTCCATGAATATGGAATGACTACCAAGCCTATATTTTTCTTCGGTATTATGATTTTAATTATTGGCGTAATGCTCTTCTTATCTGGATTTTTAGCGGAGTTAATCACGCGCAATTCATCTGATAGAAATCATTATTTGATTTCTAAAAAGATTGGTATCTAATTTTTTTTCTATTTATTTTTCTTTTTGACCAAATAGATGATAGTTAATACTATGGCTACTAGTATAAATATGATGGCCAACAATAAAAATATCAATTGTTTATTGATGAAATTATTGGCTTTTAAAGATTTTATTTGAGCACTAACATCTAAAGTAGGATCGAGTTTTTTAGCTTTTTCTAAATCTTGAATTGCTAAGTCATATTGTTTTGTTTGTTCATAACAAGTAGCACGTTCTTTTAACACATCAACTTGTGTTGAATCGATTTGAAGTGATTTGCTATAAGAAAGAATTGCTTTTTTATATTCTTTAAGCATGTATAAGGATTTGCCTTCATTGGCAAATATTTCTGCATCTGTGGCACCTAAAGCAATTGATTTACTTACATTTTCATAGGCTTTTTGGTAATCGCCATGCATATAATAACACATCCCAATTCCGTTATATGCATTGATTTCATGTGCTTTATCTGAAAGTAATTGCAAATAATATTGGTTGGCTTGTTCATAATTTTTCAGATAATAATAAGCATCCGCTTTTGTATTGATAGCATCGTATAAAGTAGGTTCGATAGCTATAGCTTTATCAGCTTCTTCAAGAACTTTCGTATAATTTTTAGCATCATAATAGATGATGGCTTTATTATTATATGCAATAGCTATATATGGGTCGATAAGCAATGCTGAATCGTATAATTGTAACGCTTTTTCACTATTATTGATTCGATAATTACATACCCCATCCAAGATATACGCATCTGTGTTTTTAGGATTTAATAAGTGTACAGTTTGAAAATCTTCGAGTGCTGCGGTGGTATTTCCTAATTCCATTTTACAGCGACCTATATTGGCCAATACCATATCATCTTTGGGATTCAAGGCATAAGCAAATTCTAAATCAGCTAATGCTTTTTCATATTCATCGATACATATATAAGCAAGACCTCTGTAATTATGCGCACTGACATTACGTTCATCGTTCATAATTATTGTATCACAAGAGGCAATACAAGCTGTATACTTTTTTTGAGCAAATAAAGCACTATAGTTTTGATTCTCTACCAATGCAAATACAGAAGTATTCAATAGTAATAATACTATGAATGGCATTGAAGAAAAATTAAACGATAGATCTTTTTTAAGCATTATATAATGGGAATTGTTTCATAAACGCATTCACTTCTGTTTTTACACGAGCAATAGTAGCTTCATCGTCTGCATTCATTAATATTGCATCAATCCAATCTACAATTGTTTTCATATGAGCTTCTTGCATTCCACGAGTAGTGATAGCGGCAGCTCCAATACGAATACCTGAAGTAATAAAAGGCGATTTATCATCAAAAGGAACCATATTTTTATTGATGGTAATATCTGCTTTTACGAGTGTGTTCTCTGCTTTTTTACCACTGATGTTTTTGTTTCTTAAGTCGATTAACATCATATGATTATCCGTACCGCCACTTACTATATGATAACCTAAATCGGTAAATGCTTTGGCTAGAGCTTGTGCATTTTTTTGAACTTGTAAAGCATAAGTTTTATATTCGGGTTGTAAAATTTCGAAGAATGCAACAGCTTTAGCAGCGATGACATGCTCTAGTGGTCCCCCTTGAATACCTGGGAATACCGCAGTATCTAATAAAGCAGTCATCATTTTAATTTCTCCTTTAGGAGTGGTATATCCCCAAGGATTTTCAAAATCTTGTCCCATTACAATCAAACCACCTCTAGGACCACGTAAAGTTTTGTGTGTAGTGGTAGTAACAATATGACAATGCGGAATAGGATTGTTTAATAATTTAGCTGCAATTAAACCGGCAGGATGTGAAATGTCAGCTAAAAGAATAGCTCCAACTTTATCTGCGATACTTCTAAAACGCGCATAATCCCAATCTCTAGAATAAGCACTAGCACCACAAATAATCATTTTAGGTTTTACTTCTATTGCTTTAGCTTCTACTTTATCCATATCGATAATCCCAGTAGCTTGTTCCACCCCATAAAAATGAGGGGCATATATTTGACCTGAAAAATTTACAGAGGAGCCATGAGATAAATGCCCCCCATGACTTAAATCAAATCCTAAAATAGAATCGCCAGGTTTTAAGCAAGCATGCATCACAGCCATATTTGCTTGCGCACCGCTATGAGGCTGTACATTGGCCCATACCGCACCAAAAATTTCCTTAGCTCTATCAATAGCTAATTGTTCACTTTCATCTACAAACTGGCAACCTCCATAATATCTTTTAGTAGGATAACCTTCCGCGTATTTATTAGTTAAGCAAGAACCCATAGCTTCCATCACTTGCTTGCTTGTAAAATTTTCAGAAGCAATCAATTCGATGCCTTCCTCTTGACGGTGAAGTTCTTTTTGTATGATATTAAAAAGCGCTGTATCTCTTTGCATAGTCATATAGTGTAGATTTTATATACAAATGTAATAGTTTTCAGCTGAATGACGTTTGAATATACATTCAAAATAAAAGGAAGGATATTCAGATGAGGTGGTTGATAAAAAATAGATATAAATTATTAAACTTCTAAAAAATGGATTAATTTTGGGCTATCAAAAAATCAAGTTTATGTCTGAAAAACCAGAATTATCAAAAGGAATGTATTGGGGCTTATTCGTATTAGGATTAGCTGCTTGTGTTGGATTTTTATTTTTTGGAAGTCCTTGGTTTTGGACTACCTTACCATTCCTATTAACAGGACTTACAGGTGCTTTAGACGGCATGTAAGAATGTCTGATGGACCGATCCCTGGATATAACCTTTAAACATTTCGAACCATCAATTCTTGTTGGTTATCCTACTATTTTACATGTTTCTAATATAAAAGAAATGATTCCGATGCTTTGGAATCAACTCCGTGCTTCTGCTGAGCAAATCACTAATAAAAAAATGCCTATACAATGCATTGGCTTAGAATTTTATCCTTTCGATATTAAGAATACAGGTTATTTTTATTATATGCCCTCTTTTATTGTGAATGATTTGAGTGTTATTCCTGCCAATATGTGTGCAAAAACAATTGCAGGCGGATTACATGCTGTATTTACACATAAAGGAAGTACTGAAACATTAGGGTCGACTTTCGATTATATCTATCAAGAATGGATGCCTAATAATAAGGAGTATGAGCAATCTTCGAATTATGATTTCGAATGGTATGACGAGCGATTCAAACGCTTAGATCCAAGTTCAGAGTTAGAGATTTGGGTACCGGTGAAAATGAAATAAACGATTTACTTATCTAGTATTTTAATATTTTTCAAATATTTTGCTGTTACTTCTAGTCTAGTATCTGGAGAAGCTTCAATCGCAAATTCATCAAAAATATAATCTTTATTAAAATCTGGATTTGTATTTAGTGTAGATTCATTTTTTAATCCTACTTGCATAGAATGGATTCGTATGGGAGTTCCGTTTTCTCTTAAATATATATTAGAATGTTTCGACTCTATTCGAATTGCATTTAAAAAATGGATAGTATTATAATCATCCTCTTTACGATAATCGCGTGCATATAATTGCCATTCTACATCATCTAAATACCAATTGATATGTTCATGTAGTGTTGAATCGCGATAAGCGAAAAAATTACAATTCCCATTGATGATATTTATATGTTGAACTGATGCTGGAATTTTAAATTCTAATTCGCCATAATATACAGTAGATGTAACATCTGCTGAAGTGGGATCATCATCCGTATTGATATAGAGTGTATCATGACTCATTTTACTTTTAATAGACTCATCTAAATTATTATTATAGTTAGAATAGTTTACTTCTACTTGATTACCTGATGTAAGTTCGATTTTACTACCTGAGCAATTCAATATAACTACTGTATGAACTCCATTGTATTTCTTAGTATCAGCTGCATGTTGAACAGCTTTTCTATTTTTATAATAGATTTCATTATTGAATTGCGTAAATACAAAGATGAGTATCATTGTAAAAATAATCGTTGAAATAAAAAGTATATTTCCTGTTTTTCTAATCCATTTCATATTAAATCTCCTTTTCTTTCATGTGAAAAAAAGTAATGATATAGAATAGAATTCCTAATCCTATTTTGAAATACCAAACATAGGCATGGCATATCCAATAATAGCTATCAATAAACGGTTTAGCAGAAAAATAATTATCTACTATCCGTTCAGGAACATGATTGTTTTTGACCATTAAAAAAGTATAAACCGTAAAAAAAAGCATAATCACAAAGGCTGATAAAATAGTTTTTACAAAAGCAAATTTTTTAAAGAACGCAGAGCCCATTAAGAAATATGCTTGTAGAGATAATCCAACAAAGAAAAATTGTAAAAATGCTCTATAGGTAGTTATAGAATAAAGATTGGTTTCATGTTGTACATCATAAAATAAGGAAATTACTTTATATGGTTCGAATTTATTGTTATACTGCCCAAAATTATTCGAATGACTTTGTAGATAATCTTGATATTTAATATAATTAGAAAGCGCTACGTACGGAATATCAATGATGTAAAAAAGCAAGGTAAAAACAATAAAAAATACAGGGATGGTATAGAGTAAAGTACAAAGAAATTTCTCAAAAATAGAAGTTGGTAAAAGGATATAAGTGATTCCTTTACTCTTATCATTGAGATTGGATAAAAAAGTTCCGCTGAATATACAAGCGGATGTAATCCAACAAAAATGAAATAGAGCATATTGTAATTCTTCACTTGCGGCATACCTCCCATCTACCAATAAAATACAGATGGCTCCAAAAAACATAATACCAAATAACGCTATTACAAAAAGCAAATAACGTTTTTTATATTCAGTCCAGTGACTAAACACTAGTTTTTTGAATCGACTAAAATTAAAATATGCTTGCATAAATAAAAGCCATTTATTGTAAATGTTGTTGAATGAATTGTTTATTAGTGACCACTGCTTTAAAAAGCATTTCTAAATCTAGTTTATTATCTAAAACAGGAGTATGTATTGGTAGTATAATCAGTTTTGTATGATTCATATAGTCTTCAACATAGGCTGCTCTTTCAATCTCTTCAGCATCTTGACTGAATTTAAATTGGAGTTTATGAATAATCTCTTCTACATTTTTATCTAATATCATTCCTTGTTCATCGATAATACAAACTCTGGTGATTAAACTTTCTAAGTCTTTGGCTTGATGCGTACTAACAATGATACATTGTTCAGGATTATGTGTATGTTTCATCACTTGCTTAAATTGAGCTTTGCTAATGATATCTAAGCCATTGGTTGGTTCATCCATTAATAATAAAGAAGTATTGCAAGACAATCCAAAACTGATAATTGCTTTTTTCTTTTGTCCTAGACTCATTTGAGAGAATGTATGTTGAATTGGTACTTCAAATTCTTTGATATAATAATCAAATTTCATCTTATCAAACTTCGGATAAAAAGGCGCATAATATTTTAACAAGGCATCAATTTTTACATCGGGCAAATTAAATTCTTCAGGTATGAGATAAATATCTTTAAAAAAATCGGGATGGCGATTTTTAGGACTGAAAGCACCAACAGAAATTGTTCCTTTATCAGGAAATATCAACCCTGCAAGCAATTTTAAGAAAGTGGATTTACCCGTTCCATTTTTACCTAAAAGACCATAGATAGAGCCTTTTTGTAAAGACATCGTAAAAGAATCGTAGACTTTTTTATTTCCGTAGCTAAAGCAAACCTGATGTAATTGTATCATAGAGGTTGTATTACTAATTAAAAGTAATACATCTTAGAGAAAACAAAAAATCATTCTTCGAATCTAATCTCTTGTATGACGAAAGAAGTTCCTTTTTGTTTGATGAGTACAAAGGTTCTAAAAGTACCATTGCTAGTTACTAATTTACCTACAGCAAATTTTGAACCTTCAGGAGAAGCCCCTTCATGAATGGCACTAAATGATTTCACTAAATGTTTAGCGAAAAAATCTTTTATTACAATTTCTGCTTGTTGCTTACTATAGGTATTTTCATTATCTAGAATAGTAATATTCACAGTTGTTTCAAAATAAGTAGCTAATACGGCACTATTCCCAGCACTTAAAGCTGCATTTACTTGGGCATTTTGAGCCTGCACAAAGTGAGCAGCAATCATCATAAACGATATAAAAAATAGTTTTTTCATTTTTTAATTTTTTCAAGATTTTTTAAGAAATCTTAAGAATAATTACAGCCAATTATATGCCAAACTATTTACTTAATGCTGCAAAATACTTAAAAAAATATGGGATTGTCTCAATTCCTTTATAAAAGTTATAAAGACCATAATGTTCATTAGGAGAGTGTATCGCATCGCTATCTAGACCAAATCCCATCAAAACTGATTTCGTATTTAATACTCGTTCAAACATGGTTACGATTGGAATACTTCCTCCACTTCTCATTGGCAATGGTTCTTTTCCAAACGTAGTTTGCATTGCTTTAGAGGCTGCTTGATAAGCAATAGAATCTGTAGGAGTTACTGCCGCTTCTCCCCCATGCATATCTTCTACTTTTACCGTCACATAAGGTGGAGCAATCGATTTGAAATGCGCTTCAAATAATTTAGATATTTTTTTATTGTCTTGATTCGGCACTAAACGCATCGATATTTTTGCAAATGCTTTGGAAGGTAAAACTGTTTTAGCTCCTTCACCTGTATAACCTCCCCAAATACCGTTAACATCTAAAGTGGGACGTATAGAAGTACGTTCGATGGTGGTATATCCTTTTTCACCTAATACTTCTGCAATATCTAAATGTTTTTTGTAGTCATTGATATCAAATGGTGCACTATTCATCATGTTTCTCTCTGCTTCACTCACATCAGTAACATCGTCATAAAATCCTGGAATGGTAATTTGTCGGTTTTTATCATGTAATGAAGCAATCATCTCACATAAAATATTGATTGGATTAGCCACTGCTCCTCCATAAATACCACTATGCAAATCTCTATTCGGACCCGTAACTTCTACTTGTAAATAAGCAAGTCCTCTCAAACCAACGGTGATACTTGGTACATCATTAGCAATAATAGCAGTATCCGAAATTAAAACCACATCACATTTCAATCGTTCTGTATTTGCTTTCACAAAGGTTTCTAAATTTTCGCTGCCTACTTCTTCTTCCCCTTCAATCATAAACTTTACATTACAAGGTAAAGCTTGATGTTGCATCATCAATTCGAATGCTTTTACATGCATATAAAATTGACCTTTATCATCAGCACTTCCTCTAGCATATATATTTCCATCTTTCACTACTGGTTCAAAAGGTGGAGAAGTCCACAGCTCAATTGGATCTGCGGGTTGCACATCATAATGACCATAAACCAACACAGTAGGTAAAGAAGGATCGATTATCTTTTCGCCATACACAATTGGATATCCTGAAGTTTCACATAATTCTACTTTATCCGCCCCTGCTTCTTTTAATTTAGCAGCCGTGAATTCACCTGCTTTTCTAACATCAGCAGCAAACTGTGGATTCGCACTAACACTTGGTATTTTTAGTAAATCAATTAGTTCTTGTAAATACTTGTCTTTATTAGCTTCTAAATGTGGTAATAAGTGTTGCATAGCAAAAGAATATTCGTTTATTTAATTAGTAATGTAAAAATTTAAAAATCTAAGGTAAGGATACTCTTTGTATTTATTCAAAATTTTTAAGCCTAAAATTGATAGATTTGAATATGAGAAAAATTATACTATTCATTTCCCTATTTCTATTTTTAAATATCGATTCAAATGCACAAGTAACGAAAGATTATGCCGTGCCCATTCAAGCGACTGTAAATGCAAGTACTCCGTCAATCACCTTAAATTGGACTGCCAGCAGTGCCACTAATTTTAGTATTTATCGAAAACTGGAGAGTGCCAATACATGGAATGTTTTAGCAACAGGAATAGCAGGTACTACCAGAAGTTATAACGATACGAATGTGCTTGTAAATACCAAATACGAATACAAAATCACTAAAAATGCTAGTGGTTATAATGGATACGGATATATTGTAACGGGCATAAACATCGATTTAGTAGAGTATAGAGGCACATTAATTTTATTAATGGATAGTATAGTGGCTGGTTTAAGTACGGATATAGCCAATTATATTCAATCTATTGAAGCAGATGGATGGAAAGTAAAACCATTAGTTGTAGGTCGATACGAAGCAGTTAGCAGTGTTAAAAGTAAAATCATCAATCTTTATATTGAAGATCCACTTAATACTAAAACCTTATTTATACTAGGACATGTACCGGTACCTTATTCAGGAAGTTTTACAGTGCCTCCAGATGGACATACCGACCATGTTGCTGCATGGCCAACAGATTCGTATTATGGAGATATGGATGCCATTTGGGATGATATTAGTGTGAATAGTACTTCTGGCTCAGACCCTAGAAATCGTAATATACCTGGCGATGGTAAATTTGATTATGATACTCCACCCACAGATATTGAATTAGAAATTGGTCGTGTTGATTTTTATAATTTAAGCTACTTCTCTCCTATTACTGAATTTGTACTTTATCAAAATTATTTACGAAAAGACATCAAGTATAGACAAGCAGGTTTTTCGATGCGTGCAAAAGGAATAATAGATGATAATTTTGGAACCATGAGTGGAGAAGCGTTTGCTAGCAGTGGATGGAAAAGTTTTGCGCCTATTATTGGCGATAGTAATATTATTGAAGATGATATTCAAACCAGATGTAGTGGTGAATCGTTTATGTATAGTTATGGTTGTGGACCAGGTTCGTATGAATCATGTGGTGGCGTACTAACGAGTGGTGCTTTATCTACCGATTCTTTACGAACAGTTATCAATATGTTATTTGGTTCTTATTTTGGCGATTGGGATAGCCCGAATAATTTGATGCGTAGTATGATTGCGCAAGGCACAGCCTTAACTACTTGTTGGAGTGGCCGTCCGCATTGGTATTTACATCATTTAGCTTTAGGCGAAAATATTGGTTACTCGCAACGTAGAGTGCAAAATAATACTGGCATGTATTATAGTAGTAGTTTTGATAATGGCATACAAATAGCCTTAATGGGCGATCCAACAGTGCGAGCGCATATGATCGTTCCTCCTAAAAATGTACGCGCTACTTATTTAAAACCACAAGTATTGATTCAATGGGACACTATTTTAAATGAAGGAATAGTTGGTTATAAAATATATAAAAAGAATGAAGCTGGTATTTATGAAGCTATTTCGCCATTGATTGTAAATAGTAATCGTTATTATTATAACTGTGTAAGGGATATTGGAATCGATACGTTTATAGTAAAATCCATTCGACTAGAAAGCTCTGCCTCAGGCACCTATTACAATAGCAGTATAGGTAGTGGAGATACAGCATGGATTAATCAAGTGGATACTTTTACTGGAACTATTTATAGTACAATTCACTCCAGTACGGGTAGTATTGATTTGTATGCTTCTAGTAGTATAGAACCTACAAGTTATATTTGGGATTTTGGAGATGGACAAAGTGGAAGCGATTCCTTTATGCAACATAGCTATGCGCATAGTGGAAGCTATACGATACAATTGATTGTTAGTAATGGATGTTTGAGCGATACGATATATAAAAGCGTTTCATTGATAATTGACCAAGTAGATAATCTGAGTGCAAATGATATTCAAATTTACCCTAATCCAACTAGCTCAAAAATTTCAATTAGAAGCGATGAGTTGATTGATCAAGTGATTTTATATGACATGCAAGGGAATAAGGTTTTAGAAAGCAATGAAACGATATTGGATATTGAAAAAGCTGATACAGGGACTTATATACTGAAGGTAGTCATGCGAAATGGCCTATCGATTTATAGAAAAATATGTAAAATATAAACTTATTCATAAAGTTACACGTTAGAGTAGCATGAAAAGTATACATCAGTTTACCGTAAAAGATTTGAAACAGCAAGATGTTTCATTAGAAAAATATAAAGGCAAAGTATTATTGATTGTGAATACCGCTTCTAAATGTGGTTTAACTCCTCAATATAAAGATTTAGAAGATTTATATGCAGCATTTAAGGGCAAAGACTTCGAGATATTAGCTTTTCCTTCCAATGATTTTGGTTCACAAGAGCCATTGAATGGGGCTGAAATACAAGAGTTTTGTGATATTAATTTCAAAACTACCTTTCCATTATTTGATAAAGTAGTAGTGACAGGTGATCATGCTTGTCCATTATTTCATTTTTTATCAGATAAAAGTTTGAATGGCAAAGTGAATGTTGCTCCTAAATGGAATTTTCAAAAATACTTGATTAATAAAGAAGGGGAAGTAGTAGATTACTATTTACCCATTACTTCACCAACTACTTCAAAAATTAAAAAAGCTATTAGTAAATTATTATAATTCATATATTTGCAGCATAAAGCAAAAACATGAAATTAGATTTATTAGCCTTTGGAGCTCATCCAGATGACGTAGAATTAGGTTGTGGCGGAACGATAGCAAAACAAATTCATTTAGGAAATAAAGTAGGGATTGTTGATTTAACACGAAGTGAATTAAGTTCGAGAGGAACTGTTGCAACTCGTCAAGCTGAGACGGATGCCGCTAGTAAAATATTAGGTGTACATAGCAGAGATAATTTAGGTTTTGCGGATGGATTTTTTATCAATGATAAAGCTCATCAATTAGAAATTATTAAACTGATTCGTCATTACCAACCAAGTGTTGTATTGACAAATGCTTTAATTGATCGACATCCAGACCATGGCAGAGGACACGAATTATTACGTGATGCTTGTTTTTTAGCAGGATTAAGTATGATTGAAACTACGTTTAATGGTGAAAAACAAAGTGAATGGCGTCCTAGAAATATCCACAATTATATTCAAGCATATCATATAGAGCCCCAATTTGTAGTAGATATTTCAGGATTTGAAGAGATCAAAATGCAAGCTGTTCTTGCTTATAGCAGTCAGTTTTACAATCCGAATAGTAATGAAAAAGATACTTTTATTTCGAGTAAAGAATTCTTAGATTTTATTAAGTCGAGAATGGTTCAGTTTGGACTAATAGCTGGATTTAAATATGCAGAAGGATTTACTACTCCACGTTATTTTGGAGTGGATGATTTGATGAAGTTGTATTAATTATTTTCTATTTATTATTCTAATTTTTATTTTGGGCAGTGGGTTAAAACCCACTGTGGGGAAACCCTTAGGTACCGCCCTTGTTGGTCTTATGACCAACAAGATTTATTAGGGACTTCATATTTCTATAAATGATTTAAACGCTTATACAATCAAGTTTTTGTTACTTAAAAAGGTAGTTTCTCCCGAAGCTTCGGGACTGAATGACGAGGTGGGCGGATAGGTACCGCACCTTAGGTTGTATGATAAGTATGTATGAAAAACTAGTGCCCCGATGTCGTGTCTCCACACATCGGAAGTATAATAATGAAATTAATTTATGACCGCTGTTTCGCATTTGTATCCCGAAGCTTCGGGACTGAACCTAATTTCGATTAGCATTTGCAATGCTATAGAAAAATTAAAATCATAATGTTAGTTAGTTGAATGCATTACAAATGCATAAAGTATGATTCAGTACCAATAATCTTCCAGATTACAAATCCGAAAGAGCATGTTATAGGCAGTTCTCGTTTAAGAAATGTTCTATCCGTAACGAAGCTTTTTAATCGAATAATTCTTTTTGTTCGCCAGTATCTTCGCTACCGCCATCTAAATCAAATTCGATGGTAGTGCCAATATCTACATACGAAGTATCCTCTGGTGCATCCTCGGGAGTGATGTCTTTTATCTCTCCTTTGATAGGGAAATAAGTCAATTTATTCCCTAAAGCTTTCCATCCTTTTATTTCGATTAAGTCGTTGATATTCACTTGTTCAAGCTCCTTATCTTTAGCCTTTCCTTTAAGTATTGTATACTCAATTTTAGGGTTTTTCTTAATCGATAAAATCAGTAATTTACTATCATTATGCTCAGTAATATACTTGTATTTTTTGTTCTCTTGTGAAGCTTCAACCTTGAATCGTTTTACATAAATATTCTTGCTACTGCCATCATAATACACCGCCGAAATAACTAATAACGGATTGAATTTTTGTATTTCTATAATATTTTCTGGTTCATATCGATTGGTCAATTCGAAACTAGTCAATTCATATTCGCCTTGTTTATTTAAGACCAATATTTTATTATCGGTATCAAAAGTCCCTAGATGCTTCCCTCTCGAATCTTTATTTAAACGGCCCACTACTTCATCAAACCAAATATCTACACCACCTAAGGTACTTTGCCCTTTAGATTTGAATTCTACTTTTTTAATCGGGTACTTGGTAATCACATTGCCTTGGCTCTGGCGACCTTTTACTGCTAATTCGCCAAAATGAAATTCGAATATTTTGTTTTTAGCTGCTGAAGCTGGATGTAGATGAATCATCACCGATTCGCTTTCACTATTAGGTTGTGTAGAGAAATACATCACTTTGCTCCCTGCCTCTCCTGTGGTTAAATCATATTCTTTATCTCGCGTGATGGCTGTAACAGCAAAACGTTTTACAAATGATTTTTTCGATTTGCCATCCGTATAAATCATATGGTAGATACGTCTATCTTCTTCTTTTTTCCATACGTCTGCATGTAGAATATCTTTACCAAAGAACTTCTTATCTCCTACTTTGCTCACCATCATTTTACCATTTCTAGTAAATACGATTACATCATCGATATCGGAGCAATTGCCAATTAATTCGTCATTTTTCAAGCCCATCCCCACAAAACCTTCGGCTCTATTCACATAGAGTTTTTTATTAGCCACAGCCACTGCTTTCACTTCGATATTATCGAATACTTTCAACTCCGTTTTACGTTCTCTGCCTTTGCCATATTTTTTCAATAAACCTTCAAAATACTTAATTGCATATTTGGTCAATTGATTGAGGTTTTGTTTGATTTCTTCAATCCCTTCTTCCAATTTCTGAATCGCTTCATCGGCTTTTTTAGCATCGAATTTAGAAATACGTTTGATTCGTATTTCAGTCAGTTTTACGATATCTTCTTCGGTAATTTCTCTTTTGAAAAGCTTTTTGTATTTGCTTAATCCTTTATCTATGGCTTTAATAACGCCTTCCCAAGTTTCTTCTTCCTCTATATCTCGGTAAATACGTTTTTCGATAAATATTTTTTCTAGGGAAGAGAAATGCCATTGTTCTTCGAGATCACCTAAATTGATTTCTAGTTCGCGTTTCAATAATTCTTTAGTAGCTATAGTACTTAAACGAAGCAATTCATCTACGGTTGTGAAACGTGGTTTATTATCGATAATCACACAGCAATTAGGAGATATCGCACTTTCGCAATCGGTAAACGCATATAGGGCATCAACTGTTACATCTGGTGAAATACCAGGAGGTAACTCTATTTCAATCTCTACATTTTTAGCGGTATTATCCGTTACTTTTTTGATTTTGATTTTCCCTTTTTCATTCGCTTTTACGATTGAATCGATCAAGGAATTGGTATTTACTCCAAAAGGAATTTCTTTAATTAGGATGGTACTTTTATCTTTTACTTCGAGTTTAGCGCGCACTCTTACTCTTCCACCACGCTCACCGGCATTATAATTCGTTATATCAATAAATCCACCTGTTGGGAAATCGGGTAATATATTTGTTTTTTGACCTTTGAGTACTTGAATACTCCCTTCGATTAATTCGCAGAAATTGTGGGGTAATATTTTGGTGCTTAAGCCTACGGCAATCCCTTCTACCCCTTGTGCCAGCAATAAAGGAAACTTAATTGGTAAGGTTACGGGTTCTTTTTTACGACCATCGTAGCTCAATTGCCATTCGGTGATATCGCCGTTGAATGCTACTTCTAAAGCAAATTTAGAGAGACGAGCTTCGATATAACGCGGAGCCGCTGCACTATCGCCTGTACGCGAATCGCCCCAGTTCCCTTGACAATCGATCATCAAATCTTTTTGGCCGATATTCACTAAGGCATCGCCAATAGAAGCGTCGCCGTGTGGGTGATATTGCATGGTTTGTCCGATGATATTTGCCACTTTATGGTAGCGACCATCATCCATTTCTTTCATGGCGTGCATAATACGTCGTTGCACGGGTTTAAGACCATCTTCGATATTAGGCACGGCACGTTCTAAGATTACATAAGAGGCATAATCTAAAAACCACTCTTTATAGAGGTCATCTACTTGAATAGAGTGAATATTCAAGCTTTCATCCTTATTGATTTCTTCGCTCATTAGTACAAAAACATTTTTTTACAAAGCCTAAAAGAGACTTTGAAATTAATCAGGTTGCGAAAGTCTGAAAGATTCCTGTAAAAAACACATAAACTTTTCTACTTAAAAACAAAGATGTGGGTAAAGTGTATAGAATAAAGCACGAGGGGAGTTAAGTTCTTAGTTTAAAGTTCAAAGTTTTAAGTTTTAAGTTTAAAGTCCCGAAGCTACTGGATAAGTTCAAATATTAGGAGACCTTACTAATTTATAACCTTAGTTGGCGCGCGCGTTTCGCGCATGACCATAAATTAATAACTTATAAATACCCCCATTAAACTTTCTCAAATATATCTATTTTGAAAATATGCAAACTTGTTAAGTTTATAGATTGGAAGATTAATTTAAAAAATCTGCCTTCCAAAAATTACCATAATAATTTCGCTTATACTTTTTACTTATAAAATACTTGTTAAAGATTTTAGGGTGTATGAATTGTTTATTTCATTTCAAAAATATAGATTTTATTTAATAGTGCAAAAAAATAGTTAGAGTAGTGGAGATGGAGGTATATAAAGGCACAAGTGGGACACTTGCGCCAACTATGGGGGCACAAGTAGGACTTTCGCGCCAACTATGGGACACTCGCGCCAATAGCAGGTGTTTTAGATGCCTTAAAAATAAGTCTGAATAATTCCACAAAAAAAAGCTTAAAACATTGAATTTTGCTAAAAAAATCGTACTTTTGCACTCCCAAATTGAGTGGGATAATTTATAAACAACTCATTATGCTCAATTCATAGTGATACAAATTCATAAAAAATCGTGGTAAACGAAGAATTAAACAACGAAGAGGTAGCTTCTACAACTACCGAAAACACTGCTGATACAGCAGCTGTAGAAACTAAAAAGAAAAAATCAACTTTTGTAGAAACTGCACATGATGATTTTGATTGGAACATTGACAAAAGAGGGGCTATCACTTATACGGCAGCTACTTCAAAAGCAATGGACGAAATGTATGATGCTACTATCAGCACCGTAAATAATGCTGAGATTGTACCTGCCATCGTAGCTAGTATCACTTCTTCTGATGTGGTATTAAACATTGGTTTTAAATCAGATGGATTAGTTCCATTATCTGAGTTTAGAGACAATCCAGATTTAAAAGTAGGTGATAAAGTAAACGTATTTGTAATCTCTAAAGAAGATAGCAAAGGTCAATTAGTTTTATCTAGAAAAAATGCTAAATTATTAGATGCTTGGGATCAAATTTGTGATGCTTACAAAAATGATGTTATCGTAAAAGGTACTATCATGAGCAAAACAAAAGGTGGTTTGATCGCAAACGTATTTGGTTTAGATACATTCTTACCAGGTTCTCAAATCGATGTGAAACCAATTACAGATTACGATATCTATGTTGGTAAAACAATGGAATTCAAAATTGTGAAAATTAACGAAATCATTAAAAATGCCGTAGTTTCTCACAAAGCATTGATCGAGTCTGATATCGAAGATCAAAGACAAGAAATCATTTCTAAATTAGAGAAAGGTCAAGTATTAGAAGGGGTGATCAAAAATATCACTGATTTCGGTGCATTTATCGATTTAGGTGGTGTTGATGGTTTATTGTATATCACTGATATTTCTTGGGGTAGAATCAATCATCCAAATGAAGTATTGGAATTAAACCAAAAATTAAACGTAGTAGTTATCGAGTTTGATGATAATAAAAAACGTATTTCTTTAGGTTTAAAACAATTAACTCCACACCCTTGGGAAAACTTAGATCCAACTATTGAAGTAGGAAGTAAAGTTTCAGGTAAAATCGTGAATATCGAAGATTACGGTGCTTTCTTAGAATTAACTCCAGGTATCGAAGGATTAATCCACGTTTCTGAAGTTTCTTGGTCTAATCAACCAGTAAATTCAAGAGAATACTTTAAATTAGGTGATACGCATGAAGCGATTGTAATGACTATCGATAAAGATGAAAGAAAAATGTCATTATCTATCAAACGTTTATTACCAGATCCTTGGGAAAAAGCAATGAGTAAATACACTGCAGGTACTAAACATTCTGGTACAGTTAAAAACATTACTCCTTATGGGGTGTTTGTTGAATTAGAAGATGGTATTGGTGGTATGATTCACATTTCTGATTTATCTTGGACAAAAAGATATAATCATCCAAATGAGTTTACTAAATTAAACGAAAAATTAGAAGTAGTTGTATTAGACGTAGATTCAGAAGGAAGAAAATTATCTTTAGGTCACAAACAAATCGAAGAAGATCCATGGGATACATTTGAAACGGCTTTCCCAGTTGGTTCAATACATGAAGGTCAAGTAATCGACAAAGATGATAAAGGCGCTAAAATTGGTTTACCTTATGGTTTAGAAGGTTATGCACCAGCTAAACATTTGAAAAAAGCAGATAATACATTTGCTGTAAACGATGAGAAAATACCTGTGAAAATTATCGATTTCAATAGAAATGATAAAAAAATCATGGTATCGCATTTAAGATTCTGGGAAGATAATGATAGAGATGCTAAAAACGCTGATAGAGCTGCTAAAAATGAAGAGACTGAAACTGCTAGAAAAGTAGCGACGTCTATCAATAGCAAAAATGAGAAATCAACTCTAGGTGATTTAGATGCGTTATCTAACTTGAAAGAACAAATGGAGAAAGATGCTAAATCTAAATCTACATTTAAACCTGAAGGTGAAGATTCTGCGAAGTAATTCTTAGTAATTTAAACTATATATAAAGAGGCTATCAACGATAGCCTCTTTTTTTTTGTAGGTTTATTACTTAATGGTCACGCGCGAAATGCGTACGCCAACTAGGTGGGTGGAGATTAAAAGTACTTTTAAAAAAGTAGATTACTACTTAATGGACACGCGCGAAACGCGCGCGCCAACTTAATTTCGTTAGTTAAGCAGTTTATTAATTTATGGTCATGCGCGAAATGCGTGCGCCAAATAGGTGTTTAGAGATTTATCAGAATTTTAAAAAAGTAGATTACTACTTAATGGACACGCGCGAAACGCGCGCGCCAAC
>CANHVE010000039.1 GCA_947464015.1 Saprospirales bacterium
AACTGAACATTTTGATTTTTTCAAAGCAGTTGAGGACAATTTTGAAAAAGCATCTCGTCACCTTTCTTTTCATAGAGGTTTATTAGATCAAATTAAAGCTTGTAATAGCGTTTACCAAATGCGTTTCCCAGTTAAAATAGGAGACGAGTACCAAGTAATTGAAGCCTATAGAGTACAACATTCGCATCATAGAATGCCCACTAAAGGTGGTATCAGATATAGCTTGGCAGTAGACCAAAACGAAGTAATGGCTTTGGCCGCTTTAATGACTTATAAATGTGCAATCGTAGATGTACCTTTCGGTGGTGCTAAAGGAGGGATTAAAATTTCTCCAAGAAATACTTCTGAACAAGTATTAGAAAATATCACTAGAAGATATACTTCTGAGTTAATTAAGAAAAACTTTATCGGTCCTGGTATCGATGTACCTGCACCAGATTACGGAACAGGTGAAAGAGAAATGGCTTGGATTTTAGATACATACATGACATTCAAACCAGGTGAAATCGATGGATACGGTTGTATCACAGGTAA
Organism: Saprospirales bacterium; assembly: GCA_947464015.1. Taxonomy (GTDB): domain Bacteria; phylum Bacteroidota; class Bacteroidia; order Chitinophagales; family CAMDFR01; genus CAMDFR01. The sequence goes on from CANHVE010000039.1 coordinate 535, forward strand.
ACCAGTAAGTCAGAATGGTATCAGAGGTAGAACAGAAGCAACTGGTCGTGGTGTTGTTTATGCATTAAACGAAATCTGTAGCTATGCTGATGATATGAAAAAATTAGGATTAACTACAGGCTTAAAAGGCAAAAGAGTAGTGGTTCAAGGTTTAGGAAATGTAGGATACCACGCAGCTAATATCATTAAAGAATATGGTGCATTGGTTATTGCAATTGCAGAACAAGAAGGAGCTATTTTTGATCCTAAAGGTTTAGATGCAGAAGCAGTATTCAAACATAGAAAAGCAACAGGTTCTATCTTAAATTATCCGGGTGCTAAAAACTTAAAGAAAAACTTAGATGCATTAGAATTAGATTGCGATATCTTAATTCCAGCAGCATTAGAAAATCAAATCACAGAAGATAATGCTCCACGTATTAAAGCAAAATTAATCGCTGAAGCGGCTAACGGACCTACAACACCAGGTGCAGAGAAAATATTATTGAAAAAAGGTGCATGGATTATTCCTGATATCTATATCAATGCAGGTGGGGTAACGGTTTCTTATTTCGAGTGGTTGAAAAACTTAAGTCATGTTAGATTTGGTAGAATGAACAAACGTTTCGAAGAAAAAAATCAAGAAGCATTAGTGACTCTTATCGAAGAAATGACTGGTAAAAAACTTTCTGATAAAGAAAAAGCTAGAGTGATACATGGTGGAGATGAAATCGATATCGTTAATAGTGGTTTAGAACAAACGATGATTGAAGCATACAAAGAAATTCGTAACTTTTGGAAAAACACGAAGAAATGCGAAAGTATGAGAGAAGCGGCCTTTGCCGTAGCGATCAATAAAATTGGTAATTCTTACTACTCAATGGGTATCTTCCCATAGTAGATTTAGAACATATACTACATATACAAAAGCCTGTCATACTTATTATGACAGGCTTTTTTTTGTGTTGTATAGTGCTTATTTGCTCAATATCATCGTAGTCTCACGACTACGATGCCGTGATAATAAATTTTCAAATTTATAATTAACAAAATTAATTACTTTAATTTACTTATAATCCTTTATTGGTCATAGTCGCTCCCGAACCTTCTGGACGCCCACTCCACCTCTACAGACTACGACTAGATAGTTAGCTTGGTTTAGCTACCTAAATAATTTAATTATATATAATATAAAACTTATAATTATAACAACAAAAATTAAGCCTATGGAACCAATCAAATATCCATCTTTTTCTAGATAATACTTATAAGTTTTTTTAGAAAAAATACTTAAAATAATTGCTCCTGGATACCTAAATATGTATAAAACTAGTACTTCAATAATAATTTCAATCATTAATACATTATTTTATTAACGACTTTGTAGGGTCCCGAATATTCGGGATCTCCAACAAACTTTTTATATAAATCACAAAAAAAATCCTACTCGAAAGTAGGATTTTTTCAATATTTCGTAAATAATATTTTTAATTAAGATACCATCACTTTTGGTGCGGCAGCTTTAATTTCATCACTAGCTACATCTGCATATTTTTCAAAGTTTTTGATAAATTCACCTGCTAATTGATTCGCTTTTGCATCATAGGCTTCTTTATCTGCCCACGTATTTTTAGGATCTAAAATCGATGCATCAACACCTGGACAAGAAGTAGGTATTTGCATACCAAAAATTGGATGAGTCGTAAATTCCACTTTGTCTAAATCGCCATTCAATGCAGCAGTAATCATTGCTCTAGTTGCAGGCAATTTCATACGGCTTCCTCCTTTACCATAAGAACCACCACTCATACCGGTATTGATCATCCAAACTTTTGCACCACTTTCTTCTAATTTTTTACCTAATAAAGTAGCATATTTAGTTGGGTGTAATGGTAAAAACGGAGCACCAAAACAAGTAGAGAATGTTAAAGTTGGTTCTGTTACACCAGCCTCTGTTCCTGCTACTTTTGAAGTAAATCCACTTAAGAAATTATACATCGCTTGACCAGTTGATAATTTAGAGATTGGAGGCAATACACCATACGCATCATATGTCAAGAAGAAAATGTTTTTTGGAATACCACCCACTGATGGTTCTACTGCATTTGCAATATAATTTAATGGATAAGAAACACGTGTGTTTTCTGTAATTTTTGAACTGCTATAATCTACTTTATTCGTTCCAGCAATAAACTCTACATTTTCTAAAATAGCGCCTGGTTTAATCGCTCTATAAATATCTGGTTCTTTTTCTTCAGTTAAGTCGATACATTTTGCATAACATCCTCCTTCAAAATTAAAGGTTCCACTATCTGTCCAACCATGCTCATCATCACCAATTAATCCTCTGTTTGGATCAGCACTTAATGTTGTTTTACCTGTACCAGATAAACCAAAGAATAAAGCTGTATCACCATCTTTACCAATGTTTGCAGAGCAATGCATACTCAATACATTTTTCTCATGTGGTAATACATAATTCAATACCGTGAAAATTCCTTTTTTAATCTCCCCTGTATAACCTGTACCACCGATGATAGCACATTTTTTAGTGAAATTTAATATCGCAAAATTATGTTGACGTGTTCCATCTTCTGCGGCGTTTGCCATAAAACCTGGCGCACAGATAATCGTCCACTCTGGTGTGAAGTTTTCTATTTCACTTGCAGCGGGACGTAAAAACATATTATATGCAAACATATTACTCGCAGGTAATTCTGTTACTACTCTTAAATTCAATTTAAATGAAGGATCTGCACAAGCATAAGCATCTCTTACATACACATCTTTTCCTTCAAAGTATTTAGTGATTTTATCGTATAATGCATCAAATTTTGCAGGCTCAAAAGGAATATTGAAATTATTCCAATTAACTGAGTTCTCTGTATTGGCATCCTTTACAATAAATTTATCTTTAGGAGATCTTCCAGTAAATTCACCTGTATTGATAGCTAAGGCACCTGTATCATTCAATACACCTTGTTTTTTATCTAATGCATGTTGTGTTAATTCTTCAGGAGAAAGGTTCCAATATTGGGTACCTGTATTGCTAATACCTAATGATTCAATCGATGCATTTGCACCCTTATTACCTTGAATAGTCATTTGTTTTTTATTTTAGTTAATAAATAGTATTTATCCTCATAAAAGGAATGCAAAACTACAAAATATATAATTTTTTGGCTTAAATAAAATGTACACTTTTATCTTACTAGGGTAACGATACCTTTCTTTAGAATGAGGTTCCCATCATAATCTTCGGCTTTTATAGCCCATGTAAAGCTGCTCGTGTTCTGTGGATAATTTTTATAGGTCCCATCCCAGCCTGCATTGATATCATCGGTACTAAATACCAACTCTCCCCATCGATTATATATATTGAAAAATTCTAATTTTTTAATATTCAGCCATTTAGTGATTCTAAATACATCATTTACTCCATCTCCATTAGGCGAAAAGGCCGTTGGCAATAAAAGTAAAGTATTCGCGATAACCTCTACTTGCACCGTATCATAACTGATACAACCAAATGCATTGGTCAACATTAAAATATAAGTAGTGGTCTCTAATGGACTAGCGATGGTGGTAGCAGTAAACGGACTGCTCAACGTAGTGCCCGGATACCAAGTAAAATTACCATTTCCAGCTCCATTTAAAGTGGCACTAGTGCTTCTATATATGGTTTGATCGGGTCCTGCATCTACTCTTGTATATGGATAGACTACAATCGGTGCAATAGCCGTATCTGAAAAACAATCGTTTGAAACGCTTACTATATAATGAATGCTTGAATCAGGCATGATAAAAGGATTCTGCTGTAAATGACTACCTGCTATAAAGGCATCTGGCGACCAAGAATAATACAAACCACCACTTGCTAATAATTGTACTGGACTGCCTCCACATATAGCCGTATCTGGCGCAGCTGATGCTATTACAGGTTGTTGTACATTCAAATGTACCGTGTCATAATTGATACAGCCTTGTACATTCGTTACTTTAAGAATATAAAAAGTAGAATCAGTTAAGGTTAAACTTGGATTAGCTATCGTACTATCACTTAATGCGGTTGTTGGTATCCATTGGTAGCTGCCACCTCCCGAACCATTTAAGGTTAAGGTATTTCCTCTACATAAAACCGCCGGTACAGCGGCTATTTGCGCATTTGGTAATAGATGCACTAACAATGTAAACGAATCTCTATTCACACATTGATTGCTATCTTGTAAGGTCACATGATACATCGTATTTACCAAAGGATTTAATATCGGATTATGTACATTGGTTGGATTGATTGTACTTAGTGGATCCCAAGCATAAATCAAACTACTATCTGCATTGATTTGATATGTTTCACCAATACAAATCGAATCTAATCTTGGGATATTTAAAAACGGTAATGGGAATATAGTTAATGATTGTGTGATAGCTGTATCACAACCTGCAGAAGTCGTAATGTATAATGTTACATCAAAATCGCCACTCACTGGATATCTGTAGATAGGATTTCTAACATTATCTGTATGTCCATCTCCCATCGTCCACAACCAACTATTGATAAAGCCTGCATCTGTTTTTGAACTATCGGCAAATTGAACTGCCGTATCAATACATTTATCGGTTAAATAAAAATCAGGTTGTAGAAAATAATAATGCACTTTTATGGTATCAAAATTATTACATGAATTATCATCTTGAACGGTCACCATATAGGTTTGATCGCTCATGATATTCGTGGTGGGATTACTGATATATGCATCATCTAAATTTCCCGCAGGACTCCAAAAATAATGAGTTCCACCTGTTACTAATAAAGAAGTGTATTTATTCGGACAAATATTCGTGTCTGGTGTGCCACTTATCAATGGCAATGGATGCACCGTGACCACTTTCACCGCCGAGTCAAAACAACCTAAATTAGTTGTGTCAATCAATACTACTCGATAATTGGTATCATTGGTATACGTATGAATTGGATTTTCTAGACTCGAAAAAGTACTATCACCAAACGACCAATACCAAGAGCGTATATTGCCCGTAGATAAATTAGTAAAGTTGACTGGCGAAAAAATACAGGTAGTATCAAAGATAAAGTTAGCAAATGGTAATGGATATGGGAATATCGTTATCGTATCTCGTTTAGCATAACAATAGTTCACCACTTGAACAATATAGGTTGTAGTATCTCTTGTATAAAAACGAGGCGATTGCACTACATTGCTACTCATCCAAATATTAGGGCTCCAAGTATATCCAGCTACACCTTGATCTGCTACTCGAATTTGAATCGTATCATTCAAACATAAGAAGGTGTCAGTTGCTGTTAAAATATTTAATGTTGGGTCTAATACCACTACTTTTACGCTATCAATCTGCGTGCAATTATGGGTATCAGTTATCGCGCAATAATAAACGGTATTTACATCCGGTGATACAAATGGATTGTTAATGCTAGCATTCGAAATATTATATAATGGTGTCCAATTATAGCTGGCACCTCCACTAGCCACTATTTGTGTGCTATCATAAAAACTACCAGGTGCTAAACAAACATTGGTATCAATACCAGCATCTACAGGATATAGCGTATGTAAACTTATTTTAATCGAGTCATTATTCTGACATCTATTCACATCATTCACCCGTAAATAATAAGTGGTAGGTGTGTAGATTGGCTGCACTATCGGATTGCTAATGCTCGTATCACTTAAGGTAGAATCGCTGGTCCAATAATAATTTAAGGCCCCACTAGCATTGATTTGTAGGGGTAAATACGGACAAATTGTTGTATCATTTGGTAAGTTTATAGTAGGTAAAGGATTTACTATAAAGTTACGTGTTATTCGCTGTAAACAGCCACTATCACTCACTACAGTTAAGGTAGCACTATGCGCTCCAGCCGTAGTGAATACAGTAGAAGTACTCGATACGTTATTCGTACTTACACCATTACTAAAAGTCCAATTACGTGAACGAATCGAATCGCTTTGTAAAAAATATCGAGTAGTATCGCTGAAGTATATCGGGTAACCTATACAAGCACTATCATAAATAAATCCTGGATTGGGGATCGGATAGATACGCACTTGTCTAGTAGTAGAATCTCTACATCCTCTATTCGTAGTAAAGACTAATTTAACTGTATATAAACCTTGTGTAGCATATAAATGCAATGGATTCTGTAATCCTGAAGTACTAAAATCTCCAAAATTCCAATTCCATACATTGATACTTCCTGCAGTAGTAGTACTCAAATCGGTAAACTGAACCGCCGTATCTCTACATTCATTCGTAAAGGTAAAATTCGGTGCATTGGCATATAAACTTACAGTGACACTATCTACATTATTGCATTTATTACTATCAGCTACTAGCACTCTATAGGTAGTGTTGACTGTTGGGTTGGCAAATGGATTACGCACTGTTGTACTAGTTAATGCAGTGCCTGGAGACCAATAATAACGTAAGCCACCGCTCGCTACAATTTGCGTTCTACTACCTGGACAGATAGTGGTATCAGGACTAGTCATTATCGTTGGTCGTGTGTAAATGGTGATATTTTTAGTAACAGTGCTCGTACAACCACTATCACTGATGATACTTAATGTAACCGAATAAGTACCTGTAGCAGTATAGGTATGAGTTGGATTTGTTGCATTGGATGGTGCTGATAAATCTCCGAAAGTCCACCTATAGGTTACAATCCTGCCTGTACTTATACTACTGGTGCTTCGAAAGGCGACTGCACTATTGATACAAGTACTATCATACGTAAAATTAGCAACTGGTAAAGGATCGATCACAACGTTTTTAGTAATACTTCGGTCGCAACCTTTATCCGACTTCACTTGTAGTGTTACCGCATAAGTACCAGCTGCAGTATACAAATGAGAGGCATTCTGAGTATAGGAAGGGATTACAGGACTCACACCAAAAGTCCATTTCCAATAGTTTATTAAACCATATTGAGTACGACTCGAATCATAAAATTGAACAGCCGTATCTAAACATTCGTTGTCAAATACAAAATTGGGTGTAAACCCTGGGTATACGCGCACATAAGCAGCAGTTGAATCTAAACAACCATCAGCATTATAACCTATTAGAGTTACTCTAAAAATTCCTGTATCAGTATATGTATATCTCGGATTAGTAGTATTAGCAGTATCTGTAGTGATTGCGGCTACGCCAAAATCCCAATGATAACGAATAGCGCCAGCGCTTGTATTACGAAAATAACAAGTGAAACTATCACAATTGATGAGATAAGTACCTACACCAGTTCCAGGATCAATGCCTGTACTAGGTATATTGGCTATAGGAATTGGACAATTGATTACATTAAATTGACAATCACGTAAGGTAGTGGAAAGCAACACCCCTCCTCGATACTCACTTACGCAAACGCCCACTACAAATTGACCTAAGGTAGGAGGAACACCCGTTAATACCCCTGTAACAGGATCAACAGTTAAAGCAACTGCTGGGGGAGGAGTAGAACCCATTGGGTCGGTAGCACTATAAGGTGATATATAGGTTAATGGAGTATAAGGTCCTGCTGGAACTGGGCTAGGACTCGGAGTCATCGTTGAACCACCTCTATATGGATTACATAATTCATAATACAATGAATCGCCATCAATATCTGTAGCGGAGTGATTAAATACTAAAGGGGCATTTTGACAAATAAATATTGGAGGAAATGAATTATAAACTGGATTGCTATTGCGATATGTACCTGTGGGTGGAATACGCACGGTATAAGTCGCACCAGTACTACCAGGTGTAGGAATATTACTGATAGAAGCATTTCTACAGCAACGTACATAACTTAAATAATAAGCATCAGTACTGTTGGGTAAAGTAATCGTGGTAGTATATACCCCTTCTTCTAAGCATATACTCGTGGTATCCATACATGGATTGGTAATAATTGGGTAAATACGAGTTATCACTGGATTTACCATTCCCACGGTACTAACCAAAGAATTGGTCGATTCACGAAATATACCTAATGGAGCGGTTGGATTTCTGGTATTACCTGGAGTACCATCAAAATCGGAGGAGCTAGAACAATCTCTATAAATTTTCATAGTCACTTCATAGGTAGTACCGCTTATCCATCGGTAATTAATAACACCACCCACAATATGTGAAGCATAAGTGAAATGAGTAGTTAAAATCAACAGACTAACGACTATATATGTATAGATTTTATTCAAAATTCTTAGGACCTCAAATTTACTATTTTATTTACATTAAACGATTTTTAGTATCAAACCCTTTGTCCGTCATTACTAACTACTAGACGTTTTTTATAACATATAGTTGCTTTAATGAATATGGCTTATAGCTTATATTCTATATTCTATATGTGCCTGAATACCCACTTGATAGGTGAGCTGCTTCTTCTTGAATCTTTGCGAATCGAGTGGCTGATATATTAATATTTTTTAACAAAGTACTATTACTTATAATCTCTTTACACAAAACAATTTTTTTAGTCAAAAGTTGTTGCTTTTCATATTTAGTCAAACTAGTCATGCAAGTAATGGGATATAAGCCTGTTCGATCAATAATTTGGTTTAAATTATCAGTGATTGGATAATTCCAACCTGTTAATTTTAAGCCCGCACAAGTTCCATATTGTATGGCATCTTCCGTAAATTTGGTATTGGTCACTAACCAACCTTGATGTTGTAAATTTTTAATACCACTTGTTTGTTTCCAAGTGGCTTCCACATCTTTAAAACGCGAATGGATATAGAGTGGAATCTTTACATCACAAGCAGTCCCTAAAAGATTATGATATTTACATTCAATCATATAATAATGCTTGTCTTTTTCAGCTATTACATCAATTTCATGCTTTACACATTGACCATTTATAAATTGCCCAGTTGCCACTTTATAACCTAAGTGAGCAAGTATTTTTGAAAAATAATTTTCAAAGGGAAATCCCGATGGTCCCAGCTCCATAATGGCTGTTTTTAATTTATATCGAGCCGCAAAAGGTTTCGATTGTTTTTTTAATAAATCAAAAGCCAATTGATATATTTTTTTGGTACTGATCCCTTCATATAATTGCCCTTCAATTTGATGAATGATTTGATTGATTTGCTGATTGCTCCCGCCCGAACGTAATAATGAGTTCTTTAATTTCTGAGGAGAAAATGGAACTTGAATACCCGAATTTTTAGTGATTTTGATTCGACTCATATTTAAATTAACTATATGATTATTATGAATAGATTTTGATTGTCATCTAAATCAAAGATACATGTATTTATGGAATAGCTTATATTTATTGATAGTGCACCCTAGTATCCTCTGCTTAATTTTAGTAATTTTGCAATCATAATAAATACAAAACATATTAAAGAGATGTCAAACATTATTGAAGAACTGAAGTGGAGAGGCTTATTGCAAGATATCATGCCTGGTACAGAAGAATTGCTGATGAAAGAAAAAATTACGGTGTATGCAGGTTTTGATCCTACTTCAGATTCTTTGACTATTGGAAATATGGTGCCTATTATGTTATTGATGCATTTACAACGTGCTGGACATAAACCATTAGCTTTAGTAGGTGGTGCTACCGGTATGGTGGGCGATCCATCTGGCAAAAGCGCCGAAAGAAGTTTGATGAGTATCGAACAAATTGAATTCAATTTAAAAGGTATTCAAAAACAATTAGAAAAATTTTTAGATTTCAAAGCAAGCGAAAACGCTGCTGAAATTGTCAATAATTTCGATTGGTTTAAAACGTTTAGCTTTTTAGATTTTATACGTGATGCCGGTAAACATATCACCGTGAGTTATATGATGAGCAAAGATTCGGTGAAAAGCAGATTAGAAGGAGGGATGTCATTTACGGAGTTCTCGTACCAACTGATTCAAGGTTATGATTTTTATCATTTATACAACACTAAAAATTGTAGACTACAAGTTGGGGGCAGCGATCAGTGGGGTAATATCACTACTGGAACTGAATTGATTCGTAGAAAAGCAGGAGGAGAGGGATATGCATTTACGGCGCCACTGATTACCAAAAGCGATGGTACTAAATTCGGTAAAAGTGAAGGCAATAATGTATGGTTAGATGCTGCTAAAACCAGTCCTTATAAATTCTACCAATTCTGGCTCAACAATAGTGATGAAGATGCGAAAAAGTTTATTAAAATATTTACGTTTTTGACGAAAGAAGAAATTGAAAAACTGACTCAAGAACACGATGCAGCGCCTCATTTACGTATTCTACAAAAAGAATTAGCTACACAATTTACAACGCGTATTCATGGTAAAGAAGCTTTAGATTTAGCCATACAAACCTCTGAAATTCTATTCGGGAAATCTACGAAAGAAGCATTGCTTTCCTTGAGCAACGAACAGATTGAAGAAGTGTTTGAAGGAGTGCCACAATTTACAATTGCAAAAAGTGAATTGTCGAGTAGCTTATCGATGATAGATTTTCTAAGCGAAAAGACAGGTATATTCGCAAGTAAAGGTGAAGCAAAAAGAAGTCTACAAGAAAATGCTATTAGTATCAATTTAGAAAAAGTAAAAATGGATAGTATAGCTTCTACAGATTTATTAATTAATGATGCTATTATACTAGTAAAGAAAGGAAAAAATAATTATTATTTAGTCAAAGTAAAATAATATTCGATTCAGCTAAATTAATTGCATTTTAAGGAACTCAAATGACTTCGTTTTGGTTATATTTATATATGTTTTCACCTAAAAAAAATTATATGAATAAGCACGATTTAAAACATGAGTTTCCTGAAATGGAAGAAAAAATCCATACATTAAAAGTTTCAGATACACACTTTAGAAAATTGTTTGATGATTATCATGAAGTAAATAATGAGATTCACCGAATTGAGACAGGCGCAGAAGCCACTGTAGATGAGGTATTAAACGGATTGCGTATGAAAAGACTACACTTAAAAGATGAATTGTACGCTATCTTAAGTAAAAATTAATAATTATTTTTTAAAACGTTCGTAGGCACTTTTTTCGAGTTGCTCTCTATGTGATGGATGAGCTAATTGGATAAGTGCCTCTGCACGTTGTTCCATATTTTTGCCGAATAAATTTACTGCACCATATTCGGTTACTACCCAATGCACATGTCCTCTAGATGTTACAACACCAGCTCCCGTTTGAAGAAATGGCACTATACGAGATATTCCTTTTGAGGTGGTTGAAGTGAGTGCAATAATTGGTTTTCCTTTTTCTGATAATGCGGCCCCTCTCATAAAATCCATTTGTCCACCTATACCTGAATATTGATACATCCCAATCGAATCCGCACAAACTTGTCCTGTCAAATCAATCTCAATGGCACTATTGATCGCGGTTACTTTTGGATTTTTACTGATGATTCGTGGATCATTTACAAAGCTGATTTCAAGTGCTTTTATCAAGGGATTATCATGTACATAATCATATAATTTTTTAGTGCCTAGTAAAAATGACGTAACGCAATATCCGGGAATTACTTTTTTTAAACTGTTATTAATCACCCCACTTTCAATCAATGGAATGGCTCCATCTGAAAACATTTCGGTATGTAATCCTAAATTTTTATGTTGACTTAACTTCGGTAAAATGCTATCAGGCAAAGCACCAATTCCTATTTGCAGAGTGGCACCATCCTCTACTAATGCAGCAATATGATTCCCAATTTGATCATGTATTTGATTTTTTTTAGCCAGGTAGCTAATCTCAGGTAAGGCATCTTCTACCCAAACGGCAGCATCTAATTGATCGAAATGGATAAAAGCATCTCCATGCACACGAGGCATATTAGGATTGACTTGTGCAATAATTTTTTTAGCCTGTTTCATGGCTACTACAGCAATATCTACGGATGTTCCTAATGAACAATATCCATGAACATCGGGGGGTGAAACATGAAGTATCGCTACATCTATAGGTAATATATTTTGTGTAAAAAGTTGATGTATTTCGCTTAAAAGTACCGGAATATAATCACCATAAGAGCTATTTACAGCTATTCGAGTACTATCAGACACAAACATGGAATTGATATAAAAATGTCCAGCGAGTGATGGATCATTTAAATCTACACCATATAAACTAATACTAATTAACTCAACCTGTTGTAATCGTTCTTTTTGTTGAATCAGTTTCTCAATTAAAAATACAGGCGTTGCTGCACTGCCATGTAAAAAAACTCGTTGGTTCGATTGTATGAGTTGTAAAGCTTCTTCAGCGCTGGTGTATGTTGGTTGAAACATAAGGAGTAGTTATACGATTGCTAAGTTACAAGTTAAAAAACAGATTGACAATTTTATTCATAAAAAAAGGCCACACAATTGTGTGACCTTAGTTGTATAGTTAGTTTATATTTTAATTACAAGTATTGCAATAAGATTCTTTAATTAATGGATTCTCTAAATATTGGAAACTTAATTTAGGAGCACCAAACAATTTACAGAAACGTGTTTTATCAGCTGCTCTTGCTTTATCCATCGCGATACGGAAATCTTTAGTGAAAATATTTTTTTCATCTGCAGCTGCTGCTGTTAAGTATACAAAGTATAATTCTGGATTTACCCCTTCCACTTCTAAATAAGGAGCTAAAATTTTAGTAGTATATTTTAAGTCATTATTAGCTGCGAAGATATATCCTAATTTCAATGCATTTTGCCATGAAGCACCTTCTACATTGAAGATTTTTTTGATACGATCCATGCTTTCTTGAATCATTGGATTTTTGTTATCTACAGTATCAAAGTAACCCATAATTTTAAATTGATATTCTAAATTCAATGCATCATTATATTTTTGAGGCACTTTAGTTGAATATAAATTATCAATACCTTTTTGAGTTTCACGAATTTGTTTTTCGTCTTTTAAATCACCGAATTTCACATCATACATATATTTGTTGAATGCAGCGAAACCGTTATCTGGTGATTTTTTGTATAATTCTTCAAATTTCGCTTTGATAGCTGGAGTCAATTCCCCTCCTGCATTTAAATAATTATCTAAATACAATTGGTTAATGATTAAAGAAGTGAAATTAGGATTTGAAGGTATTTGCATGCTTAAAAATGGAGCCGCATCATACTTTTTATCTAAGATTCTTCTGAAAGCATATTGTTGAATTTTAAGCGCTTTAGCACCATCTTTAGCATCGATTGCTTTTTTCAATTGTGATAATACGAATGGTTGTTCGTTAGCACCAGTTGCATCATAAGTTACATTCATTTTTACACCTGCAAAACGTTGTGCTTTTAAAACAGTATCTAATTTTTTGAATACTTCTGGATCATTTAAGTTTTGTCTTACTTCTTCAAAACTCATGTCTTTGAAATAAGCTAAGTCTTTACTCGCTTTTACTTGTTGTTGCCAGATATCCCAACCATTAGATGTAGTTACATTTTGTGGTTTTACTAAGTTACTATCATTCGAGCCCATTTCTTGAATAGCACGCATGATACTTTCAGATCTTTTTTGTTGTAAACGAGTATTATTAGTGGTGTCACCTTCTAAAGAAGAGTGTGCATCAATAAAGATATCATTGATTTTGTATTTAGGCTCATTTAAAGCATCAATCATAGGTTTTACATCGGTCAACTTATAATCTGATTTATTTACTTCGAAAGGTACTTTAAAAGTGATGGTTCCTTTTTCGTTAGTTGGTACCCATCCACCTGGATTTAAAATAGCGGTATCTGGGAAAATTGCTAAAATAGTTAATGATTTTTGTCCACCATCTTCTGCATATGAACGTTTAATTGATTTACAAACGCTACCATTTTGTACAACTAGTAAATTGATTTCATAATCTGAAGGTAATTTTTTAATAATAGAACCTTTGATTTTACCAATAATTCCATAGTATGATTTCGCTTTATCTCCGCCTTCTGCTAAATTCTTTTTAGGTCCGATAATTTTAGCTGAAGTAAATGGTTTTACTACTGCACCACGAGTAGGTAATGAAGCATTTAAAATATTTTCGCCTTCACAACGATATTGTTTTCTTAAAACGAATTCGATACCTAATGCATCGTTATCTCTTTTTAATAATGCTTTTAATTCTTTTAAGTTGTCATAAGTTAAATACACATATTTACCTTTGATTTCAATACCATTGTATAATTTTTTGAAATTAGTAAATTTCTCACAAGCTTTACAATCTCTATCATTTGCTGCAGCACCAATGGCTTTATTGGTGAATTTTACAGGTAAAGTTTTACGTAATTTTTTTACGTCACCTCCTGCTACATCAATTCCACCTAATGTTTGAGATACATATACTTTTTTCTTTTCAGCATCTAAAACCACTGAATAACCAGCATAAAAATAACTAGCTACGATAATTTTTTTCTGTGAAGCCTTACCAGTAGTAAGTTTAGTAGCTATTTCTTTAGCTGCATCTTCATAGGTCATCATATCTTTACCTTTAGCAATATTTACGATTAAGGCATTCCAATCAGCTTTGCTTTTAGAACCTAATTTTTTCATTCGAGCTGCAATATCATCATCGATTAATATTTTCATCTCTGTTTTGAAATCAGTAGCTTGTGCCAATGCTGCTTTATCTAATAAGCCATTTCTAGATAAATTCTCTAATTTCATGCTTGTACGATATTTGTTAATCTCGTCGTTCACCATGTTTTCGAGAAGCGTATTGTCAAATTCGTTTAGAACAATAGTTTGACCTTGAGCTAAAATTTTGTGTGCATTACTGATTAAAAGTAAAACAGTAAATAAGGTAAATAAATGTTTTTTCATATATTTTATTGGATTAATCAAAAATTTATAGACATCAAAAGTACAAAATACGTTAAAAGTTATCACTTCTATTTTATTAACAATTTTATTGTATAATCAACATTTTTATTCAATTGCTTACATTTAAATCTAAGAAGAATTTATTTTATAACTTTGCAACATGCAGGAAAAAATTATAATCTTAGATTTTGGTTCACAATATACTCAACTTATTGCAAGAAGAGTGCGCGAACAGCATATTTATTGTGAAATTCAACCATTTACCAAAGCCATTCAATGGGATGATTCTATTAAAGGGGTTATTTTATCAGGTTCTCCATTCTCTGTGATGCAAGAAGGAGCACCAGATATTGATATTTTAGAGCTTTTTGGTAAACGTCCTGTGTTAGCGGTATGTTATGGCGCGCAATTAATTGCTAAAAAATGTGGTGGGGCCGTTGAAAAAAGCGCTACTCGTGAATATGGTCGCGCCCATTTACAAATTCTTAAAAAAGATGATGCACTTTGTAAAGGGGTAAGTAATGATTCACAAGTATGGATGTCGCATGGAGATACCATCACCGAAATTCCAGCTAATTTTGATTTAGTAGCTAAAACAGATTCGATTCCAACAGCTATCTATGCTTCTAAATCAGGTGCTTATAATTATCCAGTGTATGCACTTCAATTTCACCCCGAAGTATATCATAGTACGGAAGGAGCTACCATGCTTAAAAATTATCTGATAGATATTTGTCAATGTAGTGCTAGTTGGACACCCGCATCGTTTGTGAATGATACCATTACTAATTTGAAAAAACAATTAGGTGATGATCAAGTTATATTAGGTCTATCTGGTGGGGTTGATTCTTCAGTAGCGGCTTTATTATTGCAAAAAGCTATTGGCAAAAATCTACATTGTATTTTTGTGAATAATGGCTTGCTTCGTAAAAATGAATACAAACAAGTTTTACAAACTTATGAAGGATTAGGTCTGAATGTAAAAGGAGTTGATGCAAGTGATTTATTTTTAAATGAATTAAAAGGCATTAGCGACCCGGAACAAAAAAGAAAAATTATCGGTCGTGTTTTTATAGAAGTTTTTGAAGCGGAATCGAAAAAAATAGAAAATGCTAAATGGTTGGCACAAGGTACTATTTATCCAGATGTGATTGAAAGTGTTAGTGTGCATGGCCCATCTGTAACTATAAAATCGCATCATAACGTAGGAGGCTTGCCTGATAAATTAAATTTAAAAATTGTAGAACCACTTAGATATTTATTTAAAGATGAAGTGCGTAAAGCGGGGAAAGAAGTACAATTGCCCGAACATATTTTAAATCGTCATCCTTTTCCTGGTCCAGGACTTGCGATACGTATTTTAGGCGATATCACTCCTGAAAAAATTCATATTTTACAAGAAGCAGATGCTATTTTTATACATCATTTAAAAGAAAGTGGTTATTATGATAAAGTATGGCAGAGTGGAGTGATATTACTACCTGTTCAAAGTGTTGGTGTAATGGGTGATGAACGTACTTACGAAAATGCAGTGGCACTTCGTTGTGTACAAAGCACAGATGGAATGACAGCCGATTGGAGTGATTTACCACATAGTTTATTAGCCAAAGTTTCGAATGAAATTATTAATAATGTAAGAGGTATTAATAGAGTGGTTTATGATATCAGTAGTAAACCCCCTGCAACCATTGAATGGGAATAAAAAACTTGGAATCAAATTTGTCAATCAGTTCAATCATTATTTAAAAATAACATGAAGTATTTAATTCTTCTTCTTGCTCTGCTTTCCTTTAGTTTATGCGATGCGCAACGTCAACGTAATTTATATAGTGGGGAAGAAGTATTGCGATTCGATTCGAATACAGATACCTCTAAGGTAAAAATGAAAGAGAGTAATGAATCGATTCAAATTGAAAACAAGGAAAAAGTAAATCGTGAAGTTAAAGCAACTGAAGTGATTCCTACAGATGATGTTGTAAGTGTTAAAGAGAAAGATACAGCCATCATTCGTAAAGAAGTGTATAACGTGGCTTTAATTTTACCTTTTAATGCGGGAGCTGGTTGGGGTGCGATGAGTAAAGGGATTACCATGATTCGTGATAGCAGTGCAAAAACAGCATCCATTCCTCGTGAAACAAAAATTTCTATCGATTTTTATAATGGAGTTCGTATGGCCATAGCTGATGCTTCAAATGCGAATGTCAAAATTCAGTTTTATGTTTATGACGATTTAAAAAATATCGATCAAACTACTAAACTTTTACAAGATACGAATATGGCTAAAATGGATGTGATTATTGGTCCTGCACATACACAAAATGCAGTGATGGTAGCCAATTTCTGTAAAGAGCATCATATTTATAATTTCTCTCCATTATCGCCTTCTATTTATATTGCAAATACCAATCCTTATCATTTCAAATTGAATCCATCCACGGAGATGCTTTGTAAAGCTATGGTTGATAAATTAGTGGCCGACTATGAGTATGGTTCTGTTTTAGTGTTAGGAAGAAATACAGAAGATGATCGACATTACGCCTCTATTGTTTACGACTATGTACAAGAATTGAATAAGAATAAAGCGGATGATAAAAAACTATTTTGTGATACCTTGATTGTAGGAAATGCTTCTTATAGTAAATCACTAAGCTCCATGTATACTGGCAATCATTCAATAGTTATTTGTCCATCGTTTAATGAGGGCTATATTACGGCAACTTGTGCTAAAGTTTCTAGTACAGATAAAGTAACTTTTTATGGGATGCCCACTTGGTTAGATTATGATGCAGTAAACTATAATACGATGAATGAATCAAAACCCTATATTCCTAAAGTGGTATATGCAGATACCAGTGATGCAGAAGATAAGAGGATTGTAAAAGGGTTTAGAGAAAATCATGGCTATGCAATTGAAGAAAATACTTTGCTAGGTTATGATATCATGCAATTTACTATCTATGCATTAGAACAATTCGGCCTAAGTTTAAAAGATCATGTAGCTGATATTGATTATAAAGGATTATTCAGTAATTATAAATTTGTACCAGTTAAATATTTCAAAGCAGATAATACATTACCTTATGATATGTATGAAAATAATCAAGTCCATTTCTTAGAGTTTAGAGATTTTGATTTGCAAGTGCCTGAAATAAAAGATTAAGAAAAATTATACATTATCAGTTAGAATAAGTGTTTACTTTGTATTAAAATTTGGAGATGAAAAAATATATTGTACTTTTTAGTTTATTAATTATCAGTTTAGTTGTTATATATTCTTGTAATAAAGCTGCAGCACCTACTGCATTTAGTTTTGTATT
>CANHVE010000040.1 GCA_947464015.1 Saprospirales bacterium
GTATTCCTATTGAAGTATATTATCCTCCAGCTGAAGAGCGTATTACCCATTTTAGAAAAGGTCCCGATTTTACTCGTATCAGCTTTCTTAATGCTTATCTAGTTATAATGGCTTTTCTATGGTATAAGCCACGTAATTTCATTTTAAATTTTAGAACTAATATCCAAAATTTTTGGACCAATCACATAGTAGCTTCTCATGAGAGTAACAATATTAAAGCTTCATCTGTAGGGTTTGGATTGTTTATGGGTATTTTCCCATTATGGGGTTTTCAAATGATAGTAGCCGCCTTTTTAGCTCATCGAATGAAATTAAATAAAGTGATAGTACTTGCAGCTTCTAATATTAGTATCCCCGTTAATATCCCTTGGATTATATTCTGTAGCTTACTCTGTGGAAAATTAGCCTTAGGAAATCCAATTACGGAATTTAAAATTGTTTCTGATATTAAAGAAACAGGGATACAAATACTATTTACCAAATATGGATTTGAATATTTTTTAGGAGCAACCATTTTTGCTATTATTGCAGGGATTATTGGATATGCCTTTACACGATTATTATTAACCCTTATTAGAAAATAGGTACTGATGAGTCAACCATTTATTTTTTTATATAGGTTTTTTCAAAAGAATAAATGGTTGCTTATTGCATCGACTATACTTTTTACTGCAATAAGTATATACTTTACAAGTAAAATTAATTTTGTAGAAGATATTTCTAGAGTTATTCCAGCAGATGAAAAAAGTGATCAAATAAACAAAGTTTTTGAACAGTCGAAATTTCTTGAACGAATTGTAGTACATATCTATGCTGAAAAAGAAATAGATGAATCGATTTTACAACAAAATTGTGATACACTAGTAGCATTATTAAGTCAATCGGAAATAAAAAATTATTATGATAAGTTAGAATATCAAGTTCCTGAAGAAGCTATGATGCAGGTTTATAAAGTCATGCAAAATAACTTGCCCTTATTTTTAGATGAAAAAGATTATGCAGCAATAGATCAAAAAATTCAAGATACAGCTATTAAAAATACGATGTTAGGCAATTACAAAATCTTGATATCGCCTTCTGGTTTTGCACTAAAATCATCTATCGTAGAAGACCCTCTTCATTTGGTGCCTATCGCCTTACAGAAACTAAAAAGCTTTCAACTAGATGAAAATTTTACAACCTCTAATGGGTATATCGTTTCTAAGGATAAAAAACATTTGCTTTTTTTCATCCATCCCAAAGCAAAAAGTGGAAATACTGGACTGAATGAAAAACTAATTCAGGCAATCGATCAATCTATAGCAAAAACTAAACAAATCAATAAATCAGGGGTGTCTATCGAATATTTTGGAGGGACTGCCGTAAGTGTTTCGAATGCTCGACAAATTAAAAAAGATATAATTTTTACAACCACACTCGCTTTAATATTATTATACTTATTTATCACATTTTATTTCCGCGATTTTAAAATATTTTTTTTACTGTTTATTCCAATAGCATTTGGATCTGTATTTTCATTAGGTCTTTTATATTTTATTTTAGGTACAGTCTCTTCTATTGCACTCGGGGTAGGTTCTATACTCTTAGGTATAGCTATTAATTTATCCTTACATGTTTTTACACACTTTAAAAAACATCGTGATGTAGAAGAGGTAATCAAAGATATAACTACCCCAAGTATCATTACTGCATTAACTACCTCATGTGCATTCTTCTGTCTGCTCTTTTTAGAAAGCGATGCCATGAAAGATTTGGGTTTATTTGCAGGTATTAGTATTATGATTACTACATTATCTTCTTTGATTATTACACCACATATATTACAATGGCAAAAAAATATTTCACAACAAAATACCATCATTGATAAGATAGCTGCTTACGATTATCATAAAAATAAATGGTTAATTGTTGCTCTTTTCATAGTTTTTATCGCTTCTTGTTTTGTGATGAATCAAGTGCGCTTTGAGGACGACTTAAATCAGATGAGTTATGTTCCTAAGTCGCTTAGTGAGGCCGAAAATCACCTAGATCAATTAAGTAATTATAAACTGAAAAATGTGTTTTTGATTTCAAGTGCCAGTAATTTAGACAAAGCTCTTGATTTGAATGAAAAAGCATTAAATAAGGTCGCTCAATTACAACAAGAAAAAACCATCAGTAAATACACGAATGTTTCTATTCTATTAAATTCTAAAAAGCATCAAGAAGAGAAAATAAAAAGATGGAATCAGTTCTGGGCTTCTAGAAAAAATAAAGTTATAGAATCAGTAAAAAAAGAAGGTCAAGCAGTGGGTTTTAATGCATCAGCATATACCGTTTTTGAAGAAAATTTAAATAAAAATTATTCCTATCTAAGTTCAGAGGATGAAAAGTTTTTACGTTCTATTTTTATTAATGATTATATAAGTGAGACGAATAAATTGACAACCGTTGTTACTTTAATGAAAGTTCCAGCAGCTAATAAAAGTAAAGTCTATGATGCTTTTAATAATGATAAAGAACATGTAGTAGTAGATAAACAATATATGGCCAAAAAATTTGTAGATATATTGGTTAATAATTTTAATTTATTACTCTACATGTCATTTACCATTGTATTTATTATTATATTAATATCTTTTGGTAGAGTAGAGTTAACCATGTTATGTGTGCTTCCAATGATGATGAGTTGGTGTATTACCTTAGGTTTGATGGTGCTCTTTCATATCAAGTTTACTATTTTTAATATAATCATCTCTACTTTTATTTTCGGGATGGGAGATGATTTTTCTGTTTTTTTAGTAAGTGGATTACAACAAAAATTCACAGAAGGAAAAGATAATATCAACTCTTATAAAACCTCTATTTTATTAGCGACTATTACTACTTTAGTGGGTATTGGAGTGTTGATTTTTGCCAAACATCCTGCAATGCGTTCTATCGCCATGATTTCTATTATTGGTATATTTTCAGTAGTAATCGTATCCTATACCATCCAACCATTAATTTTCAATACATTCATTCAGCATAGAAAAGAAAAAGCTAAAGTGCCTCTAACTTTTTTAGACGCCTTAATGAGCATCTATGCCTTTGGTTATTTTTTTATTGGTTGTATCGTATTAAGTATCTTAGGATTATTTACAGTACTACCATTTGGTAAAATTAAACAAGTCAAATATTTTTATCATTGGTGTATCAGTAAGTATTGTTGGACACTTGTACATACAGTATTCACTATGAAAAAAGTAACATACAATGAGTGGAAAGAAGATTTTAAAAAACCATGTGCCATCATAGCCAACCATTCTTCTTTTGTAGATATATTGGTTATTTTAGCACTAAACCCCAAAATAGTCATGCTCACTAATGATTGGGTTTATAATCGTTCTCCTTTTGCATTAGTAGTTCGTTTGGCTGGTTTCTATCATGTAGAAGAAGGCCATGAAAGCAGTGAAGCTAAATTGAAAAAGATGATTGATGATGGATATAATGTGATGGCTTTCCCTGAAGGGACGCGCTCTTTTGATCAAAATAAATTAGGACGTTTCCATAAAGGGATTTTTTATATTGCCGAAAAATTTAATTTAGATATACTTCCAGTATTATTACATGGAATAGGACACGCGAATCATAAAAGTGAATTTATTCAAAAACCAGGACAATGTACAGTAAAAATATTACCACGAATTACACCTGAGAATAAACTGTATGGCGAAAATTATGCACAACGTACTCCACGTATTGCTATGTATTTCAAAGAAGAATATGAAAAGTTAAGAAAAGAAATTGAAGTGCCTTCTTATTTTGAAGACCGTATTCATAAAAATTATGTGCTCAAATCACCACCTTGGTTAGAGTGGTATGTATATATAAAAATGAAATTAGCAAATTCATATACCCAATTACTTTCCTATATTCCTGCTAATCAAACAGTATATGATTTCGGTTGTGGTTATGGCTATGTTTCTTTATTGTTACATCAACAAGATCCTAACAGAAATATTATTGGAGTAGATTACGATGAAGAAAAAATTACCATTGCTGATAATTTAATTACTAAAAACGAACATCTTGAATTTTATCAAGCTGATATCAGAGAATTTCATATTACGAAAAAGGCCTCATTTATAATTAGTGATGTACTTCATTACCTCAGTAAAAAAGACCAATTCGAATTCCTAAGCCGATGTATAGAAAATCTTGATGATAACGGGATTATTATTATTAGAGAAGCAGATAATTCTAATAGTAAACATTCGAATGCAGAATGGACAGAAAGACTAAGTACATTTTTAGGTTTCAATAAAGCTACGTATAGTGAAATGGAATTTATATCAAAACAAGAATTAGAGCAGTTTTTTATCTCTAATAATATGTCCTTTACACTGAGTGAATCTTCGATCAATACTTCTAATAATTTGTATATAGCCAAAAGATAATGGAAAAATATGATGTTGCTATTATTGGAAGTGGATTAGGTGGATTAGTATCAGCTCAAATTCTAAGTAAAAACGGATATAAAGTTTTAGTGCTCGAAAAAAATGAACAATTTGGTGGCGCTTTACAAATATTTAAAAGAGCTGGCGCTACTTTAGATACAGGGGTTCATTATATAGGTGGTTTAGATAAGGGACAAAATTTATATCAATATTTTAAGTATTTAGGATTGATAGATAAATTAAGTCTTCATCAACTGGATAAAAATGGATTCGATATCATTACATTTGATAAGGATCTTCAAGAATATCCTTTAGCTCAAGGCTATGAAAATTTTGTAGAACAATTAGCATCTTTTTTCCCACAAGAACGAAATGGCTTACAAATATATATTCATAAAATACAAGAAATTTGTAGGAGTGTGGAGCTTTATACCATGCAAAAACCAAAGCTTGATAGCTTCTATACACCTTATCATTTAATCGATACTAAAAGTTATATAGAATCTATTATACAAGATAAAAAATTAGCTAATATTCTTGTAGGTAATAACTTGCTATATGCTGGTGTACCTGGTAAAACGCCTTTATATGTTCATGCTTTGGTTACCAATAGTTATATACAAAGTGCTTGGAGATGTAAAGATGGGGGTAATCAAATTGCAAATATTTTAGTGCGACATATTCGAGAAAATGGTGGAACGATTATTCGTAATAAAGAAGTGGCTTCTATACGACTTAAAGATAATTTGGCATCGACTATCATATGTGCTGATGGAGAAGAATTCACGGCAACACATTTCATTTCGAATATCACACCCTCTAAAACATATGCCTTATTAAGTGAAGAAGTATTACGCAAGAATGTGAAATTAAAATATGAACAACAAACTAGAAGTATTGCTGGATTTACTTTACATGCGATTATAAAGAAAGATTCACTCGATTATATGAATTATAATCGATACCATTTTAAGGAACATAATACTTGGGTAAATCACGCTTATAATGCAGTTAATTGGCCAGAAAACATGATGATTTACACACCCTACTCAGAGAAGCATAGAGTATTAGGAGCTATGTGTGTGATGGACGAACATGAAGTTGCAGGTTGGGCAAATACTAAAAATGTAGCCCCAATTATTACTAGTAGGGGAGCTGCTTATGAAGACTGGAAACAACAGAAAATAGATATAGTGCTACAACGATTAATAGAATTATATCCTACTATTAAAAATAATATTTTGGAGGTAGATGCATCTACTCCATTGACTTATAGAGATTACTTAAATACGATAAATGGATCCATGTATGGTTATTCAAAAAGTATTGATGAACCGTATAATGCTTATATCCCAACTGTTTCAAAGGTTTCAAATCTTCATTTTACAGGTCAAGATATAAATTTACATGGTATCTTAGGGGTTACATTAAGTGCATTTTTAACTTGTATGCCATTTGTAGATATGGATAAAATATTGAATGAAGTGAGAAGTGCTTAGTAAAAAAAACCTATGAAAAAAATAATTATTTATTTTTTAGTTTTATTCCCACTTATAACGTTTTCGCAAATCGTTCAAAATATTCATGGATATTGCAGCGATAAAGTTTCTACAGCTCCCATTCAAGGGGCAGTGGTACAAGTGTTTAATAGTAATAATGAATTACTCTCTTCAGCTCTTACAGATAGTAATGGGTTTTATTCACTCCATAAAATTCCAATAGGAAGAATTATGGTAAAAGCTTCTTATATATCTTATAATAATTTTATGGCTACTAATATCGAATTAAGTAGTGCCAAAGAATTGGTTTTAAATATAGAGATGGAAGAGAAAAATAATACATTAACAACAATAGAAATCTCATCCAAAAAATCAGTAAATGCCTTAAAAGAATCAATGGTGAGTGTTTCTGCTCGTAGTTTTAATATTGAGGAAAGCAATCGATATGCGGGTGGGTTTGGAGATTTGACTCGTATGGCTCAAAGTTTTGCTGGTGTGGCGAGCAGCGATGGCGAATCAAATGAAATTGTTATTCGAGGGAATAATCCTCGTGGTTTATTATGGCGATTAGATGGAATAGAAATTAGTAATCCCAATCATTTTCCAAGAGGTGATGGTAGTGCTGGTGGCGGTATTAGTATTATTCAATCGAATGTAATAGATAATTCTACTTTTATGACTGGAGCATTTCCAGCAAATGTAGGGAATGCAAGCGCAGGTGTTTTTGATGTGAATCTAAGAAAAGGAAATACTCAAAAATATGAACATACTATTCAACTAGGTGTCATTGGAATTGAAGCAATGAGTGAAGGACCGATGAATAAAAAAAAGCAAAGTTCTTATCTGATAAAATATAGATATTCAACGGTGGCTCTATTGCAAAAAATGGGCATTAAATTAGTCGATAATTCAGTAACTCCAAGCTATCAAGATTTATCCTTCAATTTTTATATACGCACTAAAAAAGCGGGTAATTTTAATTTGTTTGGTATTGTAGGTCAAAGTAGCGCTGGCGAAAAAGCTACAAAAGATAGCTCCATTTGGGAATATACCTCCGATAAATTAAATGCTATGGAAAGTTATTGGACAGCTATTGTTGGGTTAAAGAATATCTACTTATTCAAAGATAATCATACCAGTATCTCAAGTACCCTATTATATAATTATGAATCATCACAAAATCATGCAGATACATTTACATTTAATTATCTAAAAAATAAATTATCTAAATCGTCTTTACAATATCATACCATTCGTGCTCAATCTGTTATTAATTATAAATATTCAGCAGCTTGCAACTTCAGATTTGGGGCTATTTTGAGTGTGCCTCTTTTTATGCTTGAAAGTGGCAACTATAATCAAGATCAATATAGCAGTGTATTAAGTAATAATGGAGCTACATGGATGATACAAGCTTTTGTTCAAAATACGTATAAAATTCAAGATAAATTAGAATTTAATTCAGGAGTGCATTTCTTATATCATTATGTATCTAATTATGTTACAGTTGAACCACGATTTAGTCTGAAATATTTTATTCGTCCCAATCAATCACTGGCACTTGGCGTAGGTATTCATAGTAGAGTAGAACCTTTATCAGTATATTATACTAAAGTATATAACGATAATAACTCTTATGATATATGGAATAAAAAAATAAAACCAGCACAAGCAGTGCATGCAGTTTTATCTTATGATTATGCTATCAGACCTTCTTTGAAATTGAAAGCAGAAATATATTACCAATATTTATATAAAGTGGCTGTAGCTAAAGATAGTAATAGCATTTTTTCTATGATTAATTATAGTGGGGAGTTATTGACGCAAGAACTCGTAAATAAAGGGAAAGGTATGAATTATGGACTAGAAATCAGTCTCGAAAAAACTTATAGTCATAATTATTATTTTCTATTTACAGGTTCCTTATTTAATAGTAAATATTTTTCAAGAAATGGACATGAATATAATACTAAATATAATAGTAACTATATTGTCAATTTTACCATAGGAAAAGATTTCAATTTTGGTAAACGTAAAAAAATGATATTAGGAGCCAATACTAAATTGATTACTATGGGAGGAAATCGTTACACTCCTTTAGATATAGTCAATACACAATTAACTCAGCAGTTGATCTATCAAACTAATTTAAATTATGCTAAACAATATCCTGCATTTTTTAGATGGGATATTGGTATTTATTTTAAAATGAATAGACCCAAATATAATTGGCGTTTATCAGTCGATTTTCAAAATGTAAGCAATCAAAAAAATATTTTTAGTACCAGTTATAATTTCGAAAAACAAATTAAAGAGAAAAAATATGGCTTAGGTTTTATACCTGTTATTAATTATAAAGTAGAGTTTTAATCCTCTATCCTTCAAAGTTAATAGTTATAGTAAATGCTCTAGAAAATATTTTATCTAGTACTCGTTGTTGAAGTAATGGTTCATTAGAGCCTTTAATATCTAATAGTCCGTGACTCATTTTAAATTCGGGAGAGATGATGAAATAGGTGAAATAATATTGAAATCCAATTCCATACTCAAAACATAAATCATGTGGTTTCACTTTGATTTCACTAGCTTGTCCTCTCTTTTTATTGTTCGAATTTAAATCAAAATCATATCTCAATCCTGTCATTACAAATAACCTGAAATCTTTAATGGGCTTTGATTTATATCGAAATTCTAAAGGCAATGAGATATAAATATGTTGTACTTGTTTATTCAATTTTGTGCCATCATTCATTTGATATTGAATTCTTCTATCTGTAAATACTAAGGATGGAATTAATCGGATATCAAAATATTTATGTACTTGTAAATTGCCTATAATGCCTAAGTTAAAACCTGGTTGCACAATTGTTTTAAAAGAATACACGCTATCTTTTCGAGCAATGGTAGGAGCTGGAATTAATTTATAATCACCACCAGTAAACCCCATGCTAATACCAAAGTACATCAATTTATTACTTAACTCAAAATAATTTACTTGAGCTTTTAAAGAGCTCATAGATGTAAATAATAGAATGTAAATAATTATTTTTCGCATGTATACATGGCACAAATGCCAAAAGTTAATGGTTTCCAAACAGTGTTTTTAAATCCTACTTTATTTAAAATTGTAACAAAATCATTGCCACTAGGGAATGCATTTACACTCTCATTTAAATAGGTATATGCTCTTACATCTTTCGAAAACAATCTACCTATAAATGGACAGAAATAATTAAAATAGATATTGAAAATAAATTTCATGAACGAATTTTTTGGAATCGATACTTCTAATATTACCAATCTTCCTCCAGACTTTAATACTCGATACATTTCGCTTAAACCTTGTTCTAGATTTTGGTAATTACGCACACCAAATCCAACAGTCATTGCATCAAAATAATCTGTAGGGAAATTTAATTGTTCACTATCACCTTTCACAAACTCAATATGATTATATCCTTTATTTTTGGCTTTGATTCTTCCATAATGCATCATTTCTTCACTGATGTCAATTCCTATGATTTTCTTAGGATTTAATCGAGCTGATTCTAAAGCGAAATCTCCAGTTCCAGTAGCTAAATCAGCAATTATTAGAGGTTGAATTTGACCAATATAATCTACTGCTTTTTTGCGCCATGTATGGTCAATTCCTGCAGACAATAAGTGATTCAGAAAATCGTAACGGTGTGCAATATTATCAAACATATGTTCTACCTCTTCTTTTTTGGAAGTATTAGTATGTCCGTATGGTCTTATAGTATCGTGTTTCAAAGCAATCATGTTTAGTTATAACGAAAACATCACAAAGTTAGTATATGTTTTCAAACACACATAATATAATTGAACTATATAGATTTCATGATGAGTTTAGTTATTGGGAGCTCCAGCGTCAATCCAAGATTTGATTTGGTCAATTTTGCATTGATTTAGTTTACTAGCTGGTGGCATTGACACTGCTGCCCCATTTTGTGCAACTGAAGCATATAACTTAGAAGCTGTTACGGCAGATTTGACACCCGTATAAGTGGTTAAGTCATAACCACCAGAAGTACCACCTGAACTACTATGACAACCGATACAGTTGGTGTTTATGATGGGCTGTATATCGGTAGCAAATGACATATTTGTGGTATCACATGTTGTACTATTTTCACAAATTTCATTTTTAGCACCTTGTGAAATCCATTTGTCAATTAGGCTAATTTGATCAGCTGTTAAGGCTGTATTTGGAGGAGGAGGCATTAGATCACCTGGATCAGAAGTTGTAACTACTTTATGTAATTTACTACCACTTGCATTGGATGATTTAACGATTTCCATTACTCCATTATAAGTTGTAAGGTTTAGACCTTCAGCACGGGTAGTAGCATCGTGACATCCACTCTTAGCACAATTGTTTTGTAAAATAGGAGAAATATCCTGCTCGAAATATACTTTGTTTGGATCACATGGTTCAATTGGAGCTTGTGTTTTGTCTTTATTACAACTAATCACAATCATAAATACAGATAGAGATAGGACTAGAGATAAACTTATTTTTTTCATTTTAGAACATTATTTTAAAAAAAATGATGTACCTAACATGATACATCATTTTAATTTGATTTTTAATTTACTTTAGGAGTGAAATCCGCATTTACTGTCACTTCTATTTCTTCTGCAATTTTAGTCATTACTATTTTTGGAATATCAATTTTATGATCTACACATTTTACTATAAATTTAGAAGTAGCGCTCATTTTACCTGCTTTGGTAGTTATAGTTGCAGGGATGGTTCTATCTACAGTTACTCCATGAATGGTTAATTTACCTTTGATATTTACATTATAAGTACCATCTTTTGTTAAATCAGGTAAATTTTGAATAGTACCAGAAAATTCAGCACCTGGTATCTTGTCACTTTCCATATAGTTTTCATTGAAATGTTCTTGCATCAATTTGTCAGGGAAAACGAA
Organism: Saprospirales bacterium; assembly: GCA_947464015.1. GTDB lineage: Bacteria > Bacteroidota > Bacteroidia > Chitinophagales > CAMDFR01 > CAMDFR01. The sequence continues at coordinate 10,873 of CANHVE010000040.1, forward strand.
TGATTTAATTGTGGCTTTGAAGGCTACTAAACCCGTACTAGTGTTTAATAGAGCCACTGCAGTAGTAGTTTTGGCATCAATATTTTCTACAGGTGTAGTAGAAAAAAATCGAATACTTGCATTTTTAGCTACCCAAGTTTGTGCCATACCTATTTCACAAATAGATAATATACTAAGGATAAAAAATATTTTTTTCATTATGTGTAATTTAATGATATAGTTAATACTTTCAAATGTAATGCCAATAAAGGCTTTTTATTGTATTTTATTCAGTTTTTTTAGAACCTTTTAGGTTTTCCAGTCCAAGCATTAGTCCCTTTGCTAAAGTAAAACCCTCTAGAAATTGTAAATCCTAACCTAAATCCACCTTGAGCCCAATTTTTTGAGTTAAAAGGTAAAAAGTCATTTTCTAATAAGCCATCACTATTGGTTAAATTAATATGAAATACGTGCCCTCCAGTTTCTAATTCATAGCCAATATGAAGAGACGGATAATAAGTTGCATTTTTTTTGCCGGTGATCATAGGGAAATATTCTCTATAATTTTGACCTTTTCCCATTAATGGTAAGTAATATTCAAAAATAATAGAAGAACGTTTAGTTACTTTAGCTCTAGCACCAAATCCCATAAAAAATAAACCGTTATTATCATTGTAATCTACTAAGTTTCTCCATAAAAATGTGGGCGTCAATTGAACTGATAGCCATTTGTTAAACTTACGAGCAATCATAGCTTCAACTAAATAGGACATTCTATTGCCAAATTTAGGAAAGCTAGAAATTAATAAAGGATCGCTTTGCTTTTTCATACTACTGATAGTAGCATTGGCTAATAAAGTAATAGTAAATGGTCTTTTGTTATTGGTGGTTTGTTTATATACACGATATTTGAAAAGTCCAGTATATAATTCGCGTACTTTACCTGCACCTTGTGTACGACTGATTCCTAACGTAATGTCATCTGTTACTCCATATTCAAAAACAAATTGAATATCGGAGGCATTATCAATACCTAAAAGAGTATGACCACTTATCCCTTTTACTCCCATATCTCCAAATCGATGCGTGATTAAAAAATCTAGCGCATGTTTTTTAGTAGTTTCTACAGTATGACCATTGATGAGTCTAGTTCCTTTAAAAGTTGCCATTACATAATCTTTCTTTTTACCTTCATCTAGCATACTATTCAATAAATCTTCTTGTTGCGCTTTTACAATAAAACTGCTACAAAGTAGAATGAAGGATACGATATATTTATTCATATAGTTTGGTATTTAAAAATAGATTACAATGGGCAACCAGATTGTTTCCAACAATTGATATAATTTATTAGGGTATCATTTAATTTAGTGGTTGGGGGCATCGGACTGCAACCAGATTGATAATTGATTGCACAAAGTACGTTTTTATTATTTAATGCATCTTTACTACTGATGTAATTATCCAAAATTACCGTTGCAGAGGCAGTTGCTGCATCATGACAACCAGCCGTAGCACAGTTATTATCTAATATGGATTTAATTCGTGTATTATAGCTGTTATTACTCCCATCTAATCCGTCACATGTCAGTTCAGTAGTTAGTTTAGTTTTATCTTTATTACATGAGCTTACTAGAATATAACTACATATACTTATAAGCGTCATAATTAGGATAAGCGTTTTTTTCATTTGATGTACAATATTTTTTTAGTGTTAAAATTCATAACTTACTTGCATCGCATAATTTCTAGGTGCTTCTAAATATCCTGCACGAAGCATGTATTCTTTGTTTAATAAGTTTTTAGCAATAAAGGATATTTTAGCTTTTTCATTTATAGAATAAGCCAAACGCATATCAAATAAGAAAGAACCTTTATTATGTAGTTTTCTATAATCCATTATACCAGGCGCAAATCCACTAGCACTGGATGGAATACGATTCGTAAAACTATTGTACACTAAACTTATTCCTAAAGAAACACCTTTATATGTTGCTTCAATATCAGATTTGAAGCTATGAATATTTCGGTAATCTAAAATAGGAGCTTCCATATTGGTTAAATTTCTATGCTCTTTAAATGCCTTTTTAAGTGTATCTGTTTGATAAGGTAATGTAAATGAATAACCCACAATAAAGTTAAATGGTATCCCAAATAATTTACCTTGTCCATAAGCAGACAGCTCTGTACCGAAAATGGTTGCTTTGGTCACATTTTGTGCTTGTGCTCCATAAGCAGGAGTGGTTCCTCCAGGAGGTACAAATGTTCCTAATTTATACTCAATCATATTTCTATATTTGGTATAATAACCAGCAATATCAAAGTAAGCAAACCAATTTTTAATTTTTACCGCTTGTTTAATACCAATTTCTGAACTCCAGCCATCTTCAGGAGCTAAATTTGGATTAGGAAAAACTCGACCACCTGCTCTACTAGTTAAAATGAATAATTCAGCGGCAGTTGGGAAACGATAAGCCATTCCAAAAGAGGCTCTAATAAAGGTACCTCTGCTAGCTTGATAATTTAATCCTAAACGGAATACAGGTACTACCGGACTATTAATTACTTTTTTATCAGAAAAAGAAATGTTTTTCTTAGCTATTATAGTATCTGTTTTCGAAAATTCGGCACGAACACCTGCAGATAATGTTAATTTTTTAAAGAATTTTTTTTCTGCTTGTATATAGATACCTGCATTAGCTGTATAATGGTTTCCATTATAGGTGATGCTTTTTATATTGGAATAGGTACCTGTAATACCAGTAGTAACATCTACATCAATTTTATCAAATTGTCTTACATACGAGTATTCGCCATAGGCTTGAGTAGAATTAGAAAATAATGCAGTACCAGTAGTTTCATATTTAGGAATAGCGAATGGATCTAAATTTGAATTTTTAATTTCTTGATCATAGTGTTTACTATTAAAAATTCTAAACTTTAGGGCATGTCTATCTCCATGTTTATTATAATAAGTGATGTAAGGATCGATATTAATATTTCTATCTAGAAAAGGATCTTTTGCAAATGGAAAATAAATAAGCGAATCCACAAAATTTGTCACTTCATTTGTAGTTGCATCTACAGTTCTTTTGTAAGAAGACCAAGTAAAATATTGGTGACCACTTTCGTGTGAATAGGTAGTATTTATACCAATGGTTAAACCTTCTAATTTACCTGTAAATACTCTACGCAATTTGATGTTAAATCGGAATTTTTTAGTGTCATTAAATTTTAAATAGTTTTGATCTTGTTGGTAATTAGCCCCAAAACTTAAATCGAACCATTTAAATTTTCTTCTATGCACGATCGACATTCCACCAAACATAGGAGTATGTTGATCAGTTTTCCACCATCTGCTATATCCTTTATTTTTAGGAGCTTGGTATCCACCAAAATTGGTGATAATTTTTGTATAAGGTTTATCTGTTTTAGGATTACCAGTACGTATATTGATTACTCCATTCATAGCACTTGTTCCGTATAGTGCAGAGGAAGCTCCCTTAATTACTTCCATTTGCTCCACACTTTCTAATGGCAAGGCATCCCATTTGATGGAACCATTATCAGAACCAACTAAAGGAAGATCATCTAATAACATCATGACACGAGTATTTGCACCATCGCTAAATCCAGCACCACCTCTGATACTGATATTGTTACCAATCATATTTACACCAGGCACTTTATTTAAACTTTCGGTCATTTTACTATTCGAATTTTGAATAGTACTTAATTTCATCACTTCCATACTAACTACTTGTTCACTAATATCTTTTTCATATTTAGTACCAGTAACTACTACTAAACCTGTTTCTTGAGGAGTTTCATTTAATTTGATTTCTTTTACAATGGTTTCACCTGCTTTGATTTCAATTTTTTCTTCCTTCTCTTCATAACCTACAAATTTGAATACAACAGAATATAAACCAGGTTCCATTTCTAGTTTGAAATTGCCATCAAAATCTGTAGCAATGCCTTGTTTGGTTTCTTTGATAAATACAGTAGCAGACATCATTGGTTCGCCACTTTTATCGTCTAATACGGTACCTTTTAGAATTCCTTTTTGTGCATTTACAAGTAAGCAAGATGCTAGAATAAATAGGATAGAGTAGATAAACTTCATGTAATAGTTTTTATGTTAAATATCTTATCGTTTGTAAAAGTAATGATATTGTTAAAATTTATTAAATTAATATCCATTGTCTTACTGTTTATATGTTCATAAAAAAAGGCTGTTTTTTTTGATTACAAAAAAACAGCCTATCTAAATTTTGTTATTTTTTAATAACTAGTTTCAATCACGGATTTATCCTTTGGATATTTTAAGGTATAAATTAGTTTTACTTTTTTAGTAGTGCTAGCAGGTATAGTTAATTTCCAATTGAGTTTACCTAATTCTTCAATATATATAGCACCACTCATTTCTTCTATTTCTACTTTGATATCATCTGTTTTACTAATTGGTATTTGATCTAAAACATCAATTGTAATTTCACTTGATTTATTATTTTTAATTGTGATTTCATAAGCAAAAGTTTCAGATTTTTTAGTATCTATCCATTTGGTTTTGCAGAATTCGAGCAGTTTGGTTCTTTTTACAGTTATCCCTTCATCTCTACCTAATGATAAAATCATGGTATCGCCCATTGTAAAAGGATTAATCACAGACTGACCAATATAAGAGCCTTCTAAGAATATATTAGCGTCGCCAGGTATTAAATTATATTTTCCATAATCACTTACTTTAGCTAATAAAAAAGCAGCTTGGTCTAGTTTCGGTATTGTTTGATATTCATAAGTGGCAGGAAGGGAATATGAATTCATATTCACTAAATGATATTTACCATCACTTTCAATTGTTTGTACTTGTTTCAATTTAAATTCTTCATTCAACATATTTTCTGTAGTAATACCTTCGAGAGGTTTAGCTGCTTCAAAATCTTTTTCTTCTAATTTATCTGCATATCCATACGTGGGAGCATTCATTTGACCTGCTGTTAATCCATACGATTTATAATCTAGTGATTTAGTTCTCGATTGTGTGATTTCATAATTTACAAAATTGATATAAACAGGATTTAGTATGGGTTTATTATTGTTTAAAGTAGGATTACCTGTACAGATAGTTAAGTTTATATCTTCCCAACTATAGCCAGTATTTTGATAAATATTCGCTTTGTATATTAAATCAATCGGTTTGCCCCAGCCTTCACTGCGTAAATCGTAAATAGGAATCCAGCCTGCATTATTTACAATATAAGTACATTTGATAGCGCCAGAGAGAGATGCGTTAGTACTTACACTCAAGATAATTTGTCCACTTGATTGATTGTTTTTGGCATTCCATTCTGTTAATTGAGCTTGAAGATTTTGGATGGTTTCATTCATTGATTTTTGTTGTTTAGCAATAGAAAATGCTTTTTCGTGTAGTTCTAATTTCCGAGCTCTATACATATCAGCTAAGGCTTTTACGTCAGCGGCTGTAAAATTAATTTTTTCATTGGAGAGTGATTTGTTCGCTTCTAAGATTGATTCTTCGTCGGTATATAATTTAAGTAATTGATTGTTCCATGCTACTTTATCTGATAATAATTCCAATGAATCATACACGATTTTGATTCGAGGAGGCATTTCATTTTTGTTTAGGTAATTGGTTTCATATCGTGCAGCGAGTAAGGTGATATCGCCTTTTACAGCTACTTGAATACTATTAGGATTCATTTGTGTAGAAATATCTTTAAAAACAATTTCAGTGGTACCGGCATTTAAACTGACAGTTGCTTCATTACTCACTTTTGCTTGTTGTCGATAAACCGTTACGTCTTTTATTTTTGAGTCAACTATTTTGGTGCTATTATTTGCTTGTGTATTTACAAGAAGGCCAAGTATAGAGGCCAGGAAGAGTGTTTTTTTCATATATTATTTTTTTAATTACAGCAAGATGTTTTAGCAAATAGTATTCCATAATTCTACTAGTTAAATAGACTTAAAAAATCAATATAATTTTATGGTTAGTAGAATATTTATACTAGGCTCATATGCTTTCTAAAAGTATTATAGTATTGATGAAATTGATCTACGATATCTATATCATAACCTTTAAAACTTTGACTAGGGAATATTTGATTTTGATTAATGTAAGAATATTCTAAAGAGTCATGAATATTTAATATAATATCTTTAATTTGATTAATAGAAGCATTAAATTCAATTGCATTAATTAACTTGGGAGCATTTTCATTGAATATTGAATCACTAATAATTTTAGTTATATTATTAATGTCAATAAATGGTCTTTTTTGATTACCATCTCCATAAATATTTACATTTCTTTTAGTGATTACATCAAAAAGAAATGAATTAATTACATTATCTAGTCTCATCGAATTAGTATACCCAAAAACATTAGCAGATCTAATAATATTCAAATCATGAGTATTTTCCAAAAGATTAAAATATTGTTCACCTTTTAGTTTTGAATCGCTATATGCATTACCTGGACTTGGAGTATCTTCAAATAGAATATTTTCTCTAAATCCATATACAGCAGCAGAACTTAAATAGATTACTTTTTTTACTGTAGATTCATTTTTAACTGCATTAACTACATTAAGAGAACCCCAGCAATTAATTTGTTCATATTGTAAATTTTGTAAATGATTATAAGGATATGATACAAATGCTGCCAAATGAATTAAAGTATCAACTTCTTTAATGGCTTTAACTAAATTATACGAATCAAGAATATCTCCTTTAATAAATCGTAACTTATTTAATTTTTTATTACCAAAAAAAATATTGTAATTATTAGCAGATAAATTATCATAGATTATTATTTCATTAACATGATCATTATCATTTAAAAAGTTCACTAAAGAAGAGCCAAGATATCCAGCTCCACCAGTAATTAATATTCTCATATATTTCTATTATTTAAATGTAAACCACATTCTGTTTTTTTTGATCCTACCCATCTACCTCCTCTTGAGTCTTCTTCTCCCCATCTATGTGTACAAGGAACACATCCGATACTTACATATCCTTTATCTTCTAAAGCATGTTTAGGTAAATGATACTTTGATATATAATGATGTATGTCTCTTGGAGTCCAATCTAACATTGGATGTATTCTAATAACACCACGTTTATCTACTTCAATAGGTTGCATATTTTTACGAATACTAGATTGATCTCTCCTCACTCCGCTTATCCAGATATCTCCAGGTCGAATTAAATCATTTATTGAATCGACTTTATTAATATTACAACATGTTTCTGTGTCATTTGTATATAAAAATAATCCTGAATCATTTATTTGATTAATATAACTTAGTTTTGATTTAACCGTAATGACTTTTAAATTAAATAAATTACTTAGTTCTTCTTTAAATTTATAGGTTTCAGCAAATAAAAAACCCGTATCAATAAACACTACTTGTATATCTTTAAAATGTTGACTA
>CANHVE010000041.1 GCA_947464015.1 Saprospirales bacterium
AATCGTATTGCTATTCGTATCGCCTATTCCTCTAGAAGATACACATAAATGATCTGCTTCTATCATCACCGCCACATCTTCTGTTCCTAGTATCTTTTTTAATTCAAATGCAATTTGCTCAGTTAATCGTTCTTGCACTTGTGGACGTTTTGCAAAAAATTGTGCAATCCTATTTAATTTAGATAAACCTATTACATGCGCTTTAGGGATATAAGCTATATGAGCTTTCCCAATTATAGGCACAAAATGGTGTTCGCAATAGGAATAAATGGTGATATTTCGTTCTACTAATATTTGATTGTAATGATATTGATTGTCAAATAAACTAATGCTCGGTTTATTGCGTAAATCCAATCCTTTAAATATTTCATTTACATACATTTTGGCTACTCGCTTTGGCGTATCCTTTAAACTAGCGTCATTCAAATCTAAACCTAAGGTCAACATAATCTCTTGGAAATGTGCCGTAATTTTTTCGATTTTTTCATTATTCGTCAAATCAAATGCATCTGCACGTAAAGGTGTTTGTATATTAAATGGAGTCATAGGTCTGCTCGTTGTATACTCCTCTTGTATAGTAGGGAGCATTACTTTTTCTAAAAGATGGTTCATATATAAGTTTTATATATAAACTAAATAAGTGCAAGAAAGTTTAAGTAATTATGAATTGATCGTTTGTAATTCAGTAATCAATTTCTCAACTTCATCTATTTTTACCAGATTTTTTTCTGTTTTATATAAAAATTTAGTCTGACTACCCATAGCCCATACGTTTAAATTTTTAAAAGAACTACATATTATATCAAAATAATCATCCATCGAAAAATCGGTCATAGGTACAGTGACAGCTGTAATTAAATAATCAGGTTCAATAAAATTAATGGCTTTTTTTAAATCATTTAATGGTAAAGAGGCTCCCATGTATAATCCATCATGATGATGGGCCTTTATAACATAATAAGCAATCAACAATGGAATTTCATGCATCTCTCCTTCTGGTAGATATAAAATAAATTTCTTGGAATTCGGATTAGGTTCTGGTACTATGCCATCAATCGCTACCAAGATCTTTTTACGAATCATGTTCGTGATAAAATGTTCTTGTGCAGGATTAATAATTCCTGTAATCCACATCGTACCTATCTTTTGCATAAATGGAATGATAACATCTTTCATCGTTTTTAAGATTCCATCTTTTAAGATACAAGTGGCAAATATTTTTTCAAATTTATTTTTGTCAAAATCTACCATGGCTGTTTGTAGTCCATGTATATAGATATTGTTACTTTCACTTGATTCATATAGCTTTTCTATCTCATCATTAATTTGATTGGTATTCATCAAAGCTAACTTTGAAATTTTAAATCCTTTCTGATTTAAAAAAGCAATATTTAATACTTGTTTAAGTTGTTCGTCTGAATAATATCGAATATTGGTTTCCGTTCTATTTGGTACAATAATACCATAACGTTGTTCCCATATACGTATCGTATGTGCATGCACACCAGTTAGTACTTCTATATCTTTTATTGAATATTTACCCATTTTTCAATCAATCATTTAAAGCACTAACAACTTTTATAAAAGATTGTTTAAAATAAAAATCAATTATAAAGTATTTGTCTATAATAGATTAAATAAAACTGTTTATAATCTAGTTTTTGACAAACTTAACGATACTGCTGTGTTGATCTTGATCGATTATTTCTAATAAGTAATTTCCTTTTGTAAGTCCCTCTACATTTATTTTAGAACCATTTACATGTAGATCTTTCATTACAATACGTGCATTCATATCTAATACTTGTACTTGTGTAATTGTTTTTACACCTACAATTTCAATTTCATTTTGTACTGGATTAGGATATATTTTAAATGCCGAAGAAGCATCCAATGGCTCAATTGATACACCATTTTCACGTACTAAAATATAATCTACTTTTGTAGTATCATCTGTTACAGGCACCCCTCCACTTCCTACTGCCGCTAACGTAGAACTTAATGAAACAGTATATAATCCATTAGCCGTAAATTGTACTCTTGGATTGGCATCTGTACTGCTTGTACCGCCTACGTAAATGATTGTCGATGGACTGAAATTCCAGCTATATGTATTCGTACCAAATGGTGGAATCGTATTATTTGTGAAATTTACAGTGTCTATAGTAGAACATACGGTTCTATCTGCAGTAAAATCAGCAACAGGTGTAAATGGAATTGCTGATGCATTAAATCTATCTCTATATCTGATTTGTGTAGCAGTAAAAGTACCGGTACCTGATTCTGTTCCTGTTACTTCTAAAACAGGAATTTTTTCTGTATTACTTAACCATTTATATATCACGGTATTTCTAGGAATAGCAAAAGGAAAAGGCAATAAAGAAATATTAACCGAATCTATCTCATTCGTATAGGTTTTTATTTTTAATGCACTAACTGTATCATAAGGTGTCATTAAGGTACCCCAACCTTCAGCAATATTAATACGTGTACCTATCATACGAATCCCTCCAATAGTAGGAATATTAATAGTTACATCATAGGTAGAAGTATCATGATCATCATAATTTAATGGAAATTGATAAAATTCATCAGGATCGCTATACGTACTTGGTAATGGAATTCCAGATACTTCTGCACCATAACCTTCAACAGTATATTTACTAGCTGATTTATTGAAAAAATTATAAATATTGCTTAATGAAATGGGACCTGCACCAAAACCATCCGAAATTTTTAAACCAAATCCAAATAATCCAAAAGGAATTACATAAATAGGATTGATGGCTAAAGCTGATTTATATTCATATTTCCCTTGACCATTAGGAGTTAAATTTGAATAATCCCAAGTATAATTAGCACCTGTTACTACATAATCATTCACATCTGTTGTAGTACTATATCGTATAGTGTCTCCACTATTTGGCATATCCGATTGTGTAATCGAAATTTGTGCTTGTGTAATATAAACCGTAAATAATAAGAGTAAGGTGTATAGCTTTTTCATTTAATAAAATTTTATAAGTAAAGATAATCAAGTTAAATGAAAAAGTATACTAATACAGTTCGCTTAGTTCAAAGTATGCTTATCTTTTTTCAAGGACTCAATCTCTTCTTTCATATCTTGCATCAGACTAACTATATTTTGAAAAGAAGATTCTGAACCTTTATTGGCATAACTCAAATGTACTACGGCTTTCCATATCTCTAATACTTCATCTGCTTTTATAGAATAGGGTTCGTATGATAAGTTATCAGATCGTAAAATCAAAGTTTCATTTTCTTCAACTTTATTAAAAATTCGCTTGTATACAATCCCTTCATTTTTTGATACTAATACATATGTTTGACCATCTTTAATGTCAGAAATATGCTCTACATACTCCCCAACTACGATACTCCCACTAGGTAATGGCAACATACTATCTCCTTTTATCTCGAATGCTCTATAGGTACTCTTTGATAAAAATGGTAAACTAAATCGTTTCAATTCTTGTAAATATTCCGGATCGGCATACCCATTTAAATATCCTGCAGCTGCTTTTACAGGGACAATCTCAATATTTTCATTGCCTTCTTTATCTACTGTAATAGACAATACTTTCATATTGGATACAGCCTTTTTAGGCGCTTTGTGCTTCTCTAAATTTTTAGTAATCAGATTTTCTAAACTTACTTCAAAAATTTTAGCAATAAGTACCAATACCTCATAATTGGGTTTGGCTCTTCCTTCTTCATATGCTCCAACTAATGATCTTTTTATTTTTAATTTGTCCGCAAACTCTTCCTGAGTCCACTCTTTCGACTTTCTTAAGAATTTAAGATTTGCATGTATATATTCCATTTGCTAAATATTTGAGCATAAAAATACTAAATATATTAGGAAATGCAAATTATTTTTTAAGCGATTGTAAACGGATGCTTGTACCTACCATACAAATAGAGATAGACGGTTCTAGCTGAAACGTAATAAAAACGGGTTCATTATTAGTAGGATGTGCTTCAAATGCACTTAAATTAATTGGTTCATAGATAGTACCATCATTCATTTTAATCATCCAGCTACATCCATCTAAACCTGTATAATTGATCAGTTTTGCATTGTATACTAAGCTCTGTTTTTTACATGATACGAGTAAAAACAAAATGAATGCACTGAATAAAACACTAAATATTTTAGTTTTCATACTAATTATTTTCAATGATAACGAATTTCTTGTATGCTGGGTTGCTCTTAACTTATAGTCCCTAAATAAGATTCTACAAATTCCCTAAAACAAGCATCTCCCCCTTTATTCTTTAAAACATAAGTAACATGATTCTTAACAATTTCAACTGCATCGCTCGGACAAGCACTCATACCCACTTTTTTTATTATGCTTAAATCATTTACATCATCTCCTACAAAGGCTACCTGTGAAGCCTCTATTTGTAGGTCTTTTAGCCATTTATCTAATACCATCGCTTTATCATCATCTCCTACATAACATAATTTCATTCCCAACATTTTAGCTCTGGTACGAACTATTTCCTGACTGATACTTGCCGAGATTATACCCACTTCAATACCTTGTTTCATTAAATACCTAATAGCAGTACCATCTTTAGCATTGAATTTTTTAAAACTATCTCCTTTCTCTGTTATGTAAACACCCCCATCTGTAAGGGTTCCATCAACATCTAACACCACTAATTTGATTTGATTATTTTTTAACATCTACTTTTTATTTGAGCATTCAAAGTTATTAGGAATTATTTGTTTCACTCCGAATAATTTTTTTATGTATGTTTGATATATGAAAAAAATTGCAGTCTTTCCTGGTTCTTTTGATCCTATTACAGTTGGACATGTAGATATCGTTTTAAGATCGATGAGTTTATTTGATGAAATTATTATCGCAGTGGGTATTAATTCACAAAAAAATTCTTTGTACTCTTTAGAAAAACGTCTTGATTTTTTACATGCTGTTTTTGATAAATACCCTCAAATAAAAATTGAACATTTCGAATGCTTAACCATACACTTCTGTAAAGATCGTCATGCTCAATATATTATTCGAGGTATTAGAAGTGCTGCCGATTTTGAATATGAAAAAACAATTGCTCATCTCAATAATGAAATGGAACCTGGTATTGAAACCATTTTAATGCTGACTAAATCTAATTTAGGACATATCTCTTCTACTATTGTAAGAGAAATCTTAAGAGGTAAAGGGGACGTACATAAATTCGTTCCTGAAGAAATTGTATCGCTACTCTAATATCAATTATTTAATAGTACAAACCGCTTTATCATTTGGAAATACAATTGGATGTGTTTTATCCATTTGTGCTATCCACTGATAAATCAATGCTACTCCTTCTTTATGTACCACATGTCTACCTAACTCGGGCATCATCACTCCTGGATTTAACGATTGCATTCGATAATATAAAATAGAAGAATCTGGTAAACCCGGAACGATATCATATAACCTCCCTCCGCTTCCAATTCCAGCAGCTACAGGTGATTTGAAAACGCCTAACTTCGTAGGATCCTTTTCTATTATGGATAATAATAATCCACTCGTACTAGCTTGCCCACCGGCACTATGACAATGAGCACAATTGGCATCTAAATAACCTAATGCTCTACTTTGTAAATCGGCACTGGTATCATTCCATGCGCTCATGCGTGGAGAGGTAGCAGGACATTTCAATCCTTTAAGTATACCTAGTGTGGCCCATCTATCTAATTGATTTCTTTTTTTACCATCTGCATATTGCATATCACCATTTAAATTACTCACCTTCGGTCCAATAGGCGTAAACTTTTCATGATTCCAATGACAGCTTTTACATTGATTTTTATTGGGGATAGAGTATGCCGTTTTAAATTTTTCGCCTTCTTTATTAATCCATTCTACTTGCGTTTCGCCACCTGCCACTTTTAAAAAGGCATCTGTTTGCTCAGCATTCCATATATAAGGATAAGCTTCCCATCCTTCCTTGCGATGAATTAATATTCTAGTCTCAATGATCTTTCTTCCTTTGGTTGTATCTCGCTCATCGTTATAATAAAAAAAGTTTTTGATAATACATGAGCCGATTGGGAAATCTAAAACTTCCGTTTCATTATAAGGAACCGTCTTGCCTGCTGGCACATAGATAAAACGTAGTTTTTGAGCATAATCTGTAAATAAAGGATTGATTAATTGATAAGGTACAACTCCTTTATTCGGGTTTAATAATTTTATATCTCCACTAAAAAAATGATAATCACTCAACTTATCTAATACGGGCTTGGTGATATCTACTTGAACCTCTTTAGGTACTTGTTTGCATTGATATAATTGAATACTCAAACATATCCCTAAAAATAAATAAATATAAAACGAATATTTTCTCATTGAAAATCTTATTCTTTTTCTTTGTCTTTTTCTTTATACCAAGAAGGATCTGTAGTTACACTTACATTTCCTGAAGCAAATAAATCAGCAGCTACTTTCACATTTTTAAAACCATTGCCAGCATCTAAATTAGCTACCATTACAGCTCCATTATTTTTTACTACTACTCCTTTGCCTTCTATAAACTGACCTGTTTTCATATCTACAAAAGCTGGATTAAAAATTCCATCAATACAAATTTCAGGAGTATTTCCTTGAAATAATTTACCCATCAATTGACCCATTTCTCGGTTCATATCGGGCGACTTCGATTCATTTTTATATACATTATCATGAATATAAACACTGCTATAAAATGGATCATATTGTGCATCTTTTAAGGGTCTGCCTAAAATCAAATAACTAATCACCGCAGTACCAACTGTTTTGTGATTGGTAATTCGGTTATTATAAAACTCTACTGATTCTTCACTTAAAATAAATGAACCTGTTCCTGCAGGTACTACAGCTACGCTATTTCCAGCAGGTGCGAAATTAGGATGATTATTATCTGTAATATCATTATCAAATACTTTTACACTCCCTCCTTTTTTAATAGGCACATCTGGTAAATCAAATACACAAATACCTCCCGTATTTCTTTCGCATCTATTTTTATAAACTTCTGCATTGGTGCTATTTTCAATTTCAATACCCGCTACATTCTCATGTACATAATTATTACGAACAATTATATTTTTACTTTGTCCCACATAAATACCTGCATCACTAGCACAAAACACTTCGCAATTTTCTACCAATACGTTTTGGCAAGTCACTGGATAAAGTGCATACGACCCATTCAAACTATCTGCTCCATTCGTCCAACCTACTGTTACTTCTCTTATTGTAACACCCACACATTCTTGGATTTTAATGATATCGCCTTTGCAATCAGTCATCGTAAATCCTTCTAAATGCAAATCATTACAAGCTGTAATTTTAAATCCTTCAGCACCTTCTGTTTGATTTTTAAAAGAAATTTTAGTTTTATCTTTTCCCTGACCTTTAAAAGTAATTTTATTGATTTTATCTAAAGACAAAGGTTTAGTAAATTCAAAGTTCCCTTCTGGCAATTCAATGATATCGCCTTCTTTGGCAGTGATTAATTTTTCTTGTAGTTTGCTCACTACTTCTTCACTTTTCATAGCATTACTTTTCGGTTTGGTATTACACGAAACGATAGCTACAGAAACACATAAAATAACTAATAATTTTTGGATCATGGTAATAGGTGGTATTTTTTATTTTTAAAACTTAAAGTTACTATTTTTTAGGGCTTTGTAAATGAAAATAATTAACTTAGTTTTAATTTTAATTTTTCATAAAGACAGCACATATATTGAGCAATATACAATTCACGCAACAGTTACAATGGGATTTCTACCTCAAAACTTCTTTTCGAATCATGCTCAAAAAGATGATATCTATTCCATTTATCATCCCTATCATTTTGATTTGTTTTGCTATTTATAAATGGATTAGTCAATATTATTATGCGTATAGTTATCGTTTTTTTCTACCCTATGGCTTATTCTTTTTTTATATTCTAGTCATGTATCCTTGGTCGGTCTATCGCAATGCTAAAAGTAATTATGAAAGCAATGCTGCACTAAACGAAACCCTTCAATTTACAATCAGTGAAACGCATTTGCAGATTATAGGGGAATCTTTTGAATTAAAAACAGAATGGAAAAATATTCCTCAAATACAACTCTATCAGCAAGCACTATTATTTTATGCTTCTAAAACTACTGCTTATTTTGTCGATTTAAATCAGGTAGATGCCTTAGATAAAGTCTATTTATTAGAAACGCTTAAAACGATTTGCAGACATAGTAGCATCAAAACCAATATGAAATAAAAAAGGTGCTTCATCTGTAATGAAGCACCTTTTCATAAATTGTATGATAGATTATTTAATAAATAACATCTCTCTGTATTTAGGTAATTTCCAACTTTCATCGTCAACTAATTGCTCTAATTTATCGCAATGTTTTCTGATCAACTCAAAATTAGGAATCACTTTTTCGCAATAAGCTTTTGACTTTTGTGGTGCATGATGTAAGGTATTTGCTTTTTTACGTGCCTCAATCATCTTCTCTGTATTGCTATATATAGCGCTGATATGTTCTGAAATCGTATCTACTATAGTCATTTGCGTTTTATAACTCGCCGCTTTGGCACCAATAGCTTTTAATCCCGTGATATTTTGTATCAATTTATTTTGATATTCAATAGCCGATGGAATTACGTAATCTAAAGCCAACTCTCCTATCAATCTTCCTTCAATCTGTACTTTTTTAACATAGTTTTCATGGAAAATTTCATAACGAGCTTCTAATTCTCTTTCACTTAAAACACCTGTTCCAACTAAAACTTCTTTTGCTTTTTTAGAGATAAAGAAATCTAATGCATGTGGCGTAGTTTTTACATTTGAAAGTCCTCTTTTAGCTGCTTCTTTTGCCCAAGCTTCACTATAGTTATCGCCTTCAAATAATATAGGACGAGAAGTTTCGATATAATCTTTCAATACTTTTAATACCGCTCCTTCTTTATCATCACCTGATTTAATATGCTTATCAACCGATTCTTTAAACTTAACTAATTGGTGCGCCATAATAGTATTTAAAATCATCATAGGCAACGAACAATTAGCTGATGAACCAACTGCTCTGAATTCGAATTTATTTCCAGTAAAAGCAAATGGTGAAGTTCTGTTTCTATCTGTATTATCTAACATCACATCTGGAATACGATGATGAATGTTCAATTTCAATTCTTCCGATTTATCGATACTTGTTTTACCAGATTTTACTTTTGATACCACTTCATCTAATACTTTTTGTAAGTGATCGCCAATAAATACAGAGATGATAGCAGGTGGTGCTTCATTCGCTCCCAATCTATGATCATTGTTAGCTGAGGCGATAGAAGCTCTTAATAAATCGGCGTTTTCATTTACCGCTTTAATAACATTAACAAAGAATGTCAAGAATAATAAGTTAGTGCGTGGTGTTTTACCTGGACTTAATAAATTTTTCCCTGTATCTGTTCCTAAACTCCAGTTATTATGTTTACCGCTTCCATTCACACCTGCAAAAGGTTTTTCGTGGAATAATACTTTTAATTTATGACGTTTAGCTACACGCTCCATCACATCCATCAATAATTGATTGTGATCAACGGCTACGTTCGCTTCTTCAAACATCGGGGCTAATTCATATTGGCCTGGCGCTACTTCATTGTGACGTGTACGAATTGGAATACCTAATTGGTGACATTCTTGTTCGAGGTCTAACATATATTGATATACTCTATCTGGAATAGTACCAAAATAATGATCTTCTAATTGTTGACCTTTAGCAGGTGCATGACCAATTAAGGTTCTTCCACTTAATACTAAATCGGGACGCGCATAAAATAATGCTTCATCAATTAAGAAATATTCTTGTTCCCATCCTAAAGTTGGAATGACTTTCGTTGCATGACGATCAAACATATTGATGACAGGTAAAGCTGCTTGTTCTAAATACGCCATTGATTTTAATAAAGGAGCTTTAAAATCTAATGCTTCACCGGTATATGAAATAAATATGGTTGGGATACATAAAGTTTTCCCGTTTCCTCTTCCAATGATAAATGCAGGAGATGTTGGATCCCAAGCAGTATAACCTCTTGCTTCGAAGGTTTGACGAATACCTCCATTCGGAAATGAAGAAGCATCTGGCTCTTGTTGTACTAATGCATCACCACCAAAAGTTTCAATCGATTTAAAATTGCCTGTTGGCATAAAGAAACTATCATGTTTTTCGGCAGTAGCACCTGTTAATGGCTGAAACCAGTGTGTATAAGAATTCGCTCCTTTTTCTGCAGCCCAAGTTTTCATCGAAGAAGCTACTTGATCGGCAATAGAACGATCTAATTTAGTACCATTTTTAATGGCGTTTTTAACGCTTTTGTATACATCTGTAGGTAAGTAATTTTGCATTACTTCATCATGAAATACCATACTAGCAAAGTAATCAGATACTTTTACGGATGGTAACTCTACAATAATTTCTTCTCTGTTTTGGGCTTGTTGTAAAGATTGGAAGCGAGTATTTTTCATATTATTTAAATATTTTAGGATTTATTCGACAAAATTAGGTCATTTTGAAGAAATAATTAAAATATTTTTGATAAAATGTGCAAAAAGGAGGGTAATTGTGCAAAATAATTGAATTATTTCAGCAACTTTTCAAATTTCCTCCAAATGGGAAGTGGAAAAAGTAAGGCTAAAACAATTGCCAAGAATAATAATCCTGGCATTTTATAGCGCATCAAGGCTCCAAAATTCATCGATACTACTCCTGCTAATAGATACATCAATTGTACTCCTATATAAATCGAAATCATTATGGCTTGTTGTAATGCCGTATAGCTTGATTTATACATAAATAGATAAAGGATACAAAATATAAGTACGAGCAATACGATATAATTCTCTATACAGGCAAGCAGCATCAGCGGATTGCTGATCTCCCAGGGGAATGGTCTGTAAAAGGAAACGATATGTGCTTTAGGAAAAACATCCAAATATAATTTAGATAGATTGAATTGCGGAGGGCTAAGTACATAATTGCTGCCCGAAACTACTGTATTATTTAAGGTTTCAAAGGCTGCAATTTTTTGTTGTATCACATACAGCGGACTAAAACTTCCACCCCATTTACTTAAAGCAGTAAATGCAATCACTAGCATTAATAGTGCTATAAAAGTATTTCGGAGTGGCTGCTGGTAATTTTGTAAACGATAGAAGGAATAAATTGCAAATACAAAAAGCAATAAAAATGCAATATATATTTTCAGTAAAAACAATAAACTAATACACAATACAACCATGATTAAGTAAATCATTTTCTTATTCTGTAGATATTGCTTTGCTTGATATATTGCCATCCCGACTAAAAATAAAATCAATGGTTCTTTCAATAGTCCACTTCCCCAAAACAATACCGATGGACATAAAAATATAGCTATTAATAAAAGCCAATTACGCTCTGTAAAGTAAGCTGCAAGAGTTTTGTACAAGGCCCAAAGTCCAGTAAATGCTAAGAAATTGATAATGATACCATGTACCCCAATATTGCCAAAAGATATAAAGCAACAGATGAAATTAAATAGAATAATAAAGCGATGACTATTCTCATAAGGTAAATCACTGCTCATAAACCAATGATTTATTTTAGTATTATAATAGAGTGCCGTAGGATTCATCTCTGAACGGGTGAGCACTTGTAAAAAAGCATGAGGATCTTTCTTTAAACATTCAAACAGATAGTTGGCATCATCAAAATATTTATACATATCTGCATTTTGTCGCTCTGGATAATAATAGGTATATACCCAGTAAAATCCTATAAATGCTAGTATTTTCAAAGAGTACAAGGTTATTACAAATGGGAGCGATACATGTTCGTCTTTAAAAAAGGGCAAGCGATAAAGCATGTATATACCAAGCAAATAAAAACAAAACGCATATACGATAGTTAGAATCATTTATAGACTTTTTTTAATTGTTCTACTATATCAAGTACTGCGGGACAAACAATCGTATTTTTATAGGTGAGGTCCATGATTTGATACATTCTTTTTCTATCTGTGTGCGGGTACTCACGGCAGGCTGTGGGTCGACTTTCATAAACCATACAATAATTTTCGTGATCTAAAAATGGGCAGGGAGAAGATTTGAGCACATAATCATTCTCTTCATCAATACGTAAATAGGTATCTATAAAGGTTTGCACTTTCATCTTCAAATGCTTTGCTACTCGTTCAATATCTTTTTGATAAAAAATAGGACTGGTGGTTTTGCAGCAATTGGCGCAAGCTAAGCAATCGATACGCTCAAAAGTCTCTAGATGTAAATCATGAAATTGATCATCTAAATCTTTTGGTTTTTTCTTTTTTAATTTAGCTAAAAAGTCTTTGTTTTCATTCGACTTTTGTTGAGCTTGTGCCTTATGTTTTTCTAAATCAATCATGCGCTACTTATAAAATTGTGGCATACCATTTCATTTTTTCTATCATCGCTGAAAATCCATTATTTCGCTGACTACTTAAATGAGCTCTCAAATCTAATCGATCTATCACAGCGAAATCATATCCTAAAATCGTATCGGCAGTTTCACCACTTAGCAATTTCACTAATATGGCCACAAGACCTTTTGTGATAATGGTATTGCTATCTGCTTCATAGTAAATCAAATCGTCTTTCTTATAAGCTCTAAGCCATACAGCACTCTGGCAACCTTTTACTTGATAATTTTCTTGATGATACATAGGATCTAATGCAGGTAATTTTTTACCTATATCCATAATTAATTCATACTTATCGAGTGGATCTTCAATCCATTCAAACATTTCGTATAATGCATTTTCTTTTTCTTGTAAACTAGTACTCATTTTTATATTCAATTAGAATAGGTGCTTCAATTAATGTAGTCTTTAAAGTATCTTTTGTGGTAGCAGTCATAGAGGCTACATCGGTTGTCCAATCGCACACTTGGCGCACACCAATGGGATAAATTGTAATGCTATCTTTTTGGATATGCATGCGTAAAATATTTTTAAATCCTTCGTATCGTAAGCTACTGAAAGCTTCATTATCATGATTACCCAATATTAAATTGGTCAATACTAAATGGATTCCAAAGATGGTGCTCACCGCAAAACCCCCTGCGAATAAAATTTCGACTTGCAGCATGATTTTATCAAATGGTTTTGGTAATACCCAATGAACATGAGAAACCGCCCACAATACCAAATAAAAGACAAAAATCTGAATCGCTCCATGCATCGCACTGCCTATCTTATAAATACTTGGTTGATATTTTAAGTTGGTAGGGATATTGGCGATATTAAACAAGAACAAAATCAATAAAATATTAAATCCTAATAAGATTAAATTATTAATATACAATTGTCCTAATTCATAAAAGAAGGATTTAAAATGAAAGAAAGGTACAGCTGCCATATAATCGATAAATGTTTTAGATTGATTTATTCCATAGGCTTTACTTTGAATAATCCAAGCGATAAGTAAGAATGCCGCTCCCATATAAACACTAAATGTTTTATTATACCAAGGGAATAAAAAGTTTTTAAACAACAATGCTTTACTCTCTTTTTTAGATGGAAATGTTTGTTGCAATTCAATATCCCCTTCTCTCAAATCTTTTATTTGATCAGGTAAATTATGAGTAGGATGTAAAAATGCTCCTCCTCCTCCACTGGTTATTTTTTGTGTTTTAATTTCTTTATTCGTCGCGGTATATCTACTATAGTGATGTAAATCGCCTGTTAAAGTAGCAACATATTCAAAAGGTTTGAACTCATCTTGTAAAAATCTATTTTCAAAATAACGCAAACTTTTATAGCCTGCATTGGTACCATTCGCAAAATATACCCAACTAGGTTCGGCAGTGCATAAAATGACTTTACTACCCACTTCCATTTTATTTTTGATGCGTTCAAAATACTCTAATTGCATTTGATCAATATCTGCTTCCAATTGAATATCGATTGCCCAAATCCACCAATTATGAGGCAATTGCAATGCGAAGTAGCTTCTGGTTTGAACGGTTTTCCATTGACCTATAAATCGCTGTTGACAAAATACTTTCAAAAAATTAGTGAGTCCATCATACCAATCATGATTGCCTGGCACTGCAAATAAATGCGGATGATCAACTGTGGGATTAAAAGGAAATGCCATTTGATAGGGACCTTTAAATCTATTTTTATATTCTTCGCGTGTAGCTGTTGGATATACCTGATCGCCCCCTAAAATCAATATGGATGCTCTAGGTAGTACGTGCTTATCTACTTCAATCTGTTCTTGAGCTAAGAGATGCGCCATGGTATAAGTACTATCAAAACCATCACCTAAATCACTCATATAATCGACCCAAATATCTTCTTGATTAGAGTAATCGAATACTTCATTTTTATCAGATACCAAGGTACTCATGATTTCTCGTTTATCGGCAAAGGAGCCAAACAAGGACGAAACAATACTTCGAATACCAGTTGCTGCTAATTGAGGAATATGATACCACGAAACCATTTCTTGAGGCTCGAATGATTGAATATCATTCTTATCCATGAATACCATTTTCTTGGGATTCATTAGGATATTTTTTATTTTCTCAGAATTGATTCGTTGCATAGAATGCTTTAATATTTCATGGTTAAACTACAGGTAAATAAATCTTTTACAGCGCCTGCAAAATGTATATTTCCTGTATATATGTTATTGACTCCATCGAAGTGTAAATCACTAATCCAATATTTCCATGCATCTGAAGGAATGAATTTATTGTTGGTGACAATTATTTTTTTATTCAAACCACTTAATGCATACTCCTGTCGTTGGAAGTGCATGGTTTTTGCCTCTGTAGGAAGCCATTTCATTTTTTGAAAAGCTTCTTCATCAAAATCTTTAAATACTAAAGGTTCAATTTGTATGATTAAAGAGTCTTTATCAGCAGGCAAAATAAAAGGAAAGGAAATACTTCCAACACGTGGGGTGGTGCTCCATTCTTTAAAACGATTACTTCCATCTTTGGTAAATTCGAATAACCATCTGGTTTGGTTGGTAGCATTTTGAGTAGTTGGATTTAAATCCATCCACCATAACCATTCGTAAGGATGAATCTCTACACCACAGTGATGATTGCAATCGAGGCATAATGGTCCATATACGCCCATCGTGGGACGAGCTTCACCAATATTGATATGAGTGGAGGTATTGGTGGGACGAAGTGTGGGATAAAACTGAGCGTTTAATGCAGCACGTGAAGCTCTATCAGGTGTATTCTCACAATGGAATCTATACTGACTGATACTTTCTAATGTTGGAGGAATAAATGGAGCTTTCGTTAATGCTTCTTTGGAAAGTCGACGATGTAATTTTTTGGTGTATTGATATGCTTGCCAATCGATATCGATATATTTTTGAAGATGTGGGATGATATCCATATTGATATCAAATTCGGTAAATTGTTCTTCGCCACTCATCGAAAATTCACGTTTCAAAGTTCCCACTACTTTATGACGATGAAAATCGACACTGATCCAATGATAACCCAATACGTGAATCATCCATCCTACCATAAATAAGCGATGATGTTGATATTTACGAACGATAATAGAATCAAGCGTATGCGGCTCAACTAAATCAACAATTTGTTCATTGATAAATGAATCTTGTCGAAGCTCTTCTTTTGATTTTAATAAAAAGGCATATGACTCATTCGTTAATTTTTTATCGTACGAGACATTGAGTTTAAATTGTGCAGATAGGCTTAAAGTACTAGTAATAAAGAAAAATAAAAAGATTTTTTTCATGATTTAAAAGTACTAGTTTTTTAGATACTATAAAAAAAAAGGTTCGCCAATTGGCGAACCTTGATTCATTTTCATGACCTGGCTTGGTTATTTTAGGATTTCTATTTTTTTATGAACGAGTTGACCATTCATTTGAATGCTTATATAGTAAACACCATTCCCTAATGTATTCAATTCTAATTGAGACTGTTTTGAATGACATTCTTTTGTATATACTGTTTGACCTAATGCATTTTGAATACTTATAGATTCAATATTATAGCTAGGACTAACAAGCATTAATACTTGACTAGCTGGATTAGGATAAGCTGTGATGCTTGCTTCTAATTTAGCGATGTCTTCAATAGCTGTTGATTTTTGAGGATCTAAATAAAGTGTATCATTAATCGCATCTAATTCAACGGTATCAGCCGATTTAGTGATAGCTAGATAGTTGCCAATATTTAATGGACAATTAGCGATACCTGATAAATTATCTGTAGTAACAAAACTGATTGTAGCTAACTTGCCATATCCATTTTTATTCAAATGATCGGTACGACTTGCGCCGATATCAATACGAGCATTATCAAAAAGATTTTTTTGGAAAGAGATTAAGTTACTACCTAAAGTACCTAACCATGAGCCAGTATAATTGATATTAATTGTATTCGTATCAATCAAAGTAGGGTCGAAATGAAACTCTAATACTATCGACGAAATACTATCGATTGGAGTAGTTGCATCACCTAATAATACATCTACAGACACTACCGTACTAGTTCCACAAGTATCATAATTAGCGTGTAAGGTAATATTTGGTATAGTAGGATCATCTGCACGACTACCGCTACCACTGCCATTTCCTCTGAAGTGAACCAATCCATAGTTAGCAACCAATGGTGCGAAATCTAAATAATCAACAACGCCATTACCATCGCAATCAGAATGTTTGCTATTAACGGGTGTCCATCCCCATGAGGTAGTTGACCAATCAGTTGCTGTTTGTCCAACCCAAGAAGTAGTAGCACCTGTTCTTACACTACCCGTATCACCCATGGCATTGGCGATATATAAGAAATCGTACATATTAGCGATACCATCTGCACTAGCATCACCCGGCCAAACAACATTATAACAAGCAGCACCAGTTACAGTAAACGTATATGTGAATGTGTTTCCACAATAATCAGTTACATTACATATATAGGTATTCGCACTATCGATATGTAAATACGCTGTGGAATCTGGAAGTGTGCTGATAAAACCTCTACCCATGGCACTCCAAACATAGGATTCAGCTCCTAATCCAACAAACAAAGAAGTAGTATCACCATAACATAAGTTAACGACACGAGTTGTTGGATATTCAGGATAATAGATGGTGTTTGCAATTACTACAAAAGTATCATACAAAGTTCCGCAAGATGTATAAGTAGTAGCACACCAGTATAATCCAGGAGTATTTACATCGATAAAATCGGCTGTAGTGCCATCACTCCATAGATAAGAATCCGCACCACTATTTGCCATTAAATCGTGCATAAAAGTATCACAGATATATAAGGTATCTTTTTTAGAAGCAAAAGGAATTACAGTAACTGTAACCATATCTGTACATCCACTACCAGTGGTAAGTGAACCAGTAACAAGTCCTGTATAGCCAGTTACTAGAAAAGAATCACCTCCCAAACTAGTTGCAGGTGTAAATGTAAGCGTATAAGAAGGCACATCAGAAGTTACCGTGGTATGAATAACAGTATTCCCTGTACAATAGGTATTTACTGCATCAATATTAATAGAGCATCTTGATTGTGCATTTGAACTAATAGTTAGTATACTAGCTAGTAGACAAATGAAGCCTGTAAAAAAGTTTTTATTATTCATGTTTTATAATTTTATAAGACAAAAGTAAGTAGTAAAAACATGTATATTTTGACCAATA
>CANHVE010000042.1 GCA_947464015.1 Saprospirales bacterium
ATCAATAGTGATATCATCATCTATTGCAAAGATTATCCCGATTTAAATCAAGCTGTTGCTAGTGTGGCATCGCAATTGAATAGAGGGAATGGTGAAACCGAAGTACAAAAATTTAAAACCTTTACCTGGAGTATCAGTACAGATGCTGATATCAAAATAGTGAAATATGAAAAAGATGAACGTTCCACTACTATTGATATGGAGTACCTAGGTAAACAATATCAGTATAAAATTCCATTTAATGATAAAGCATCTGTAGAGAATTGTATTCATTGTATAGTAACGATGATGTATTTAAAATTAGATGCTGTTATCATACAAAATAAAATTCAGGAGTTGACAGGGATCTCTATGCGATTAGAATTAAAAAGAGGAATTAATAATTGTACCATCATCAATGATAGTTATAACTCGGATATTAATTCACTAAAAATTGCAATTGATTTTTTAAAACTACAAGGGAATAAAAAGAAGAAGACTATTATTCTTTCTGACATTTTACAGAGTGGGAAGAATGAAATGGATTTATATACAGAAATTGCTTCTATCTTTCAACAAAACAGAATTGATAGAGTGATTGCTGTAGGTACGGCCATCAATAAACAAAAGAAAAAACTAGAAGATATAGAAGATATGAAATGTTCCTTCTATGCTACTACACAAGATTTACTCAATGATATGCAATTAGAATCATTCAGAGATGAAGATATTTTAATTAAAGGAGCACGTCAATTTAAATTTGAACGAATAGGAAAAATCCTAGAAGAAAAAACGCATGATACCGTATTAGAAGTAAATCTTTCTGCTATTAAAAACAACTTAAAAAAATATCAATCATATTTAAAACCAGAAACCAAAATGATGGTGATGGTAAAAGCTTTTGCTTATGGAGCAGGCTCTTTTGAAATAGCTAATTTACTTCAATATAATAATGTAGATTATTTAGGTGTGGCATATACAGATGAGGGAGTGGAGTTGAAAAAAGCAGGAATTACATTACCTATAATGGTGATGAATGCCGATAAAGTAAACTTTGAAAACATTATTAATTTCGATTTAGAACCAGAAATATATAGTATACACCAACTGAAAGAATTTGTTAAAACCTTACGCAATCATCATTTAGAAGGTAAACCTGAATTGTATCCGATCCATATCGAATTAGAAACGGGTATGAATCGATTAGGTTTTGATGAAGGTGATTTAAAAGAATTATTAAGTATTATTCAAGAAAGTGAACAGTTAAAAATTGTGAGTGTATTTTCTCATTTAGTTGCTAGTGAAGATCCTGCACATAATGCATTTACACAAAATCAAATCGAAAAATTTGATCGTATGTGTAATGTCATTCATGAAAAAATTAAATATCCATTTTTAAAACATATTGTTAATAGTGCAGGCATCATTCGTCAAAAAAATGCGCATTACGATATGGTACGACTAGGTCTTGGAATATATGGAGTAGATGGCAGTCATTCTATTCAATTTGAATTAGAATCGGTAGGGACATTGCGAACAACTATCTCACAAATAAAAAAAATTAAGAAAGGTGAAACTGTTGGTTATAGTAGAATGGGTGTAGCAGATAGAGATATGACTATTGCAACCGTTAGTATTGGATATGCAGATGGTTATGATAGACGATTTAGTAACGGTATTGGTTCTATGTATATCAATGGACATGAAGCCAAAGTATTTGGAAATGTTTGTATGGATATGACCATGTTAGATATAACAGATATCGCAGATGTAAAAGAAGGCGATACTTTAATCGTATTTGGTAAAGATATTCCGATTCAAGAAATTTGTAAACGAATCAATAAAATTCCTTATGAAATGTTGACGAGTATATCGCCTAGAGTGAAACGGGTGTATTTTGAAGAGTAGAAATTAATTAGCAAATTTTCTAATGAGCAAATGAGCTGATTAGCAAATGAGAAATTTTAAATTTAATAATTAGAAAACGAAAAATAAATCAAACATCTAATATCTAGTATCTAGTATCTAGAGTCTATCATCTAGTATCTAATTTAACATGAGCAATATAAAAGAGATCATTGGAGGAACTACTGAGAAAGTAAAAGAAACATTTTTTACGGTGAAAGTAAATTATGAAAACATGAAAGATCATTTTGAAGAAGGAAGTGAAAGCATGCTTCTTTCTTTAAAAAAACTATATGATATTTCTACTTTATCGAAAGACAAATTAGCAGATTTTACAAATAAAATAATAGATTTAAGTCCAGTATTAGATTCTATAGGATTTAGTATGAATAGCCTAAGTATTGGGGTTACTTTACCTCCTAAAATATCTATCTCTTTAAGTAAAGTTAGAGAAGTGGACAAGACACAAATTCAAAAAATATTAAATGAGCATAAAGAAAATGAAATACTCACGTTAGTGATTAATACGCTAACCTCTATATCTCATTTTCAGTCTAAATTAACCTTAGCCAATTACGAATTAGCTGGAATCGATATAGATATCAGTATTCCGCCAGGTGTGAGTTTAAAATTAAAAAAGAAAGAAGAAGAAAAATCTTAATTTACTATTGCTATCCAGATAGATTTGATTTATTGTCTTTTTAAAATATAATAGTCATAAAAAAAGCTTTGACTCCTTGCGGAGCCAAAGCTTAATTTTTTATAGACTAAATTGCCTAGCGTCTAGTATCTAGAATCTAGAATCTAACATCTAGTCTATTACATATTTTTAATGATCTCTTGTCCAAACTCAGAACATTTCAATTCTGTTGAACCTTGCATAGTTCTTGCGAAATCATAAGTTACACGTTTGCTAGTAATAGCTGCTTCTAATCCTTTTAAAATTAAATTAGCTGCTTCTACCCAACCCATATATTCAAACATCATCACACCAGATAATATTACTGAACTTGGATTCACTTTATCTTGACCAGCATATTTTGGTGCTGTACCATGCGTAGCTTCAAATATCGCATGACCAGTGATATAATTGATATTTGCACCAGGTGCAATACCGATTCCACCAACCTCTGCAGCTAATGCATCCGAAATATAATCGCCATTTAAATTTAATGTAGCTACTACATCATAATCAGATGGACGTAATAAAATTTGTTGTAAGAAATTATCAGCAATCGCATCTTTTACTAAAATTTTACCACTTGCTAAAGCTGCTGCTTGTTCTTCGTTCGCTGCTTTTTCACCACTTGCTGCTTTCGTTTTTTCCCACTGATTCCAAGTATAGAATTTATCACCAAATTCTCTTTCAGCTAATTCATAACCCCATTGTTTGAATTGGCCCTCAGTAAATTTCATGATATTCCCTTTGTGAACGATCGTAACACTTTTTCTATTATTTTTAATAGTATACTCTAAAGCACTACGAACTAAACGTTCAGTACCTTCTTTAGATACTGGTTTAATACCTAATGAAGAAGTTTCTGGGAAACGAATATTTTTAACCCCCATTTCATTGATTAAGAAATCTCTTAATTTTTTTACTTCAGCTGAACCAGCCATAAACTCAATACCTGCATAGATATCTTCAGTATTTTCACGGAAGATAACCATATCTACATCTTGAGGTTTGATTACAGGTGAAGGAACCCCAGTAAAATATTTTACTGGTCGAACACATGCATATAAATCTAATTGCTGACGTAAAGCTACATTCAATGAACGAATCCCTCCTCCTACTGGTGTAGTTAAAGGTCCTTTAATAGCAAATAGATATTCATTAATAATATCTAAAGTTTCTTGTGGCAACCAATTATTGGTTTTATTGAATGCTTTTTCACCTGCTAAAACTTCTGTCCATTCAATTTTACGTGTTCCACCATAAGCTTTTTCAACTGCTGCATCAAATACGGCTTGTGAAGCTGGCCAAATATCTACCCCTATACCATCTCCTTCAATAAATGGAATAACTGGGTTATTCGGTACTGTAAGTACACCATTTTCAATTCTAATTTTTTCTCCCATTATAATATTTTGTTTTTTTGATGTGCAAAAGTAACATTTTTTTTAGCTAAATTTGAACGTTAATTCATTATATAATAACAAAAATTAAAAAACCAAAAATTATGAAAAACGTTAAATTATTTTTGTTGATAGCACTTACTTTTGTTGGTCTATCTTCTTTTGCTGGTGCTAAAATCAAGTTAACTTCTGGTAGCCTTGCAGGATTAAAAGGCAAAACAATTCTAGTAAAATTTGATTATGACGGTATGGCTGTAGGTAAATTTGCTAATGAATCAGATTATATCGCAAAGAAAAAAGGGGAGTATAATGCTAAAGAAGCTGGTAGAGGCGATCAGTGGGAAAAATCTTGGAAATCTGATAGAGCTGCTCGTTTCGAACCTAAATTCATGGAATTACTTAGTAAATATGCTGAAAAATCAGGTATTAAATTCGTTACTTCAGGTTCTGGAGATTATACGATGAATGTAAAAACAACTCGTACTGAACCAGGTTACAATGTATACGTATCTCGTGCTCCAGCATTAATTAATACAGTTAGTACTATTTCTAACGCTTCTGGTGAAGTAGCTAAAATTACGGTAACAAATGCTACAGGTTCTACTTTTGGTGGTTATGATTTCGATACAGGAGTTAGAATTACTGAAGCTTATGCTTTAACAGGTAAAGTAATGGGTGGTTTATTCTCTAAAATGTGTAAATAATCTATCTCGATATAAATAAAAAATCCCGCTTAAAGCGGGATTTTTTATTTATATACTATTAAATGCTATTATACTATCCAAAGGAAGTTCCACATCCACATGTCTTAGTAGCATTTGGATTACTATAGGTAAATCCTCTATTATTCAAGCCTTTCTCAAAATCTATGGCAACTCCTTCTAAATATAAACCATGGGCAATATTCATCACTACAGAAATCCCTTCTATATCATATACTTCATCGCCTTCTTGCTTGCTGTCAAATTCTAAGATATAAGAAAATCCTGCACAGCCCCCTCCTTTCACACCTACTCGTAAGTAGGGTTTACTAGAATCGGTTTGCAATCCTTTTAATCTATTGATTTCTTCAATCGCGCCTGGCGTCAGTTGTATCGGTATTTGTGTAGTATTCATAATTATCAATATTCAAAATTATAACTTTTTTTTGAATCATAAAGTTCATAAATAGAATAATATACCCGTAATTTGCGTTTTAATTGAATTATAAACTTTACTTCATATATCATGGGAAACGAACTTGTAGAAATTCTGAAATATACCATTCCTGCCATTATCTCTTTAGCAGCTACTGTAGCTGTAGTATGGCTTTTTATGAAAAAAGATGAAGATTATAGACGTTTTGAATTAGCCGTAAAAAATAGAGATACTACTTTACCACTTCGTTTACAATCATACGAACGACTTACGCTATTGCTCGAACGATTAGAACCCAATAGTCTTATTACGCGTTTATTGCCTAGCGACATGACTGCCAAAGAATATCAAATGATATTGATTGCAACTATTAAAGCTGAATTTGAACATAACCTTTCTCAACAAATTTATGTTTCATCTACCGTTTGGAATGCAGTAGTAGTAGTGAAAAACGACTTATTAAAAACCGTTATCATCAAAGGAACTGAACTAGGGAACGAAGGTACTGGTTCGCAATTAAGCAGAGCTATCCTTAATCATTATATGGAACTCGAAACAGGTAGCCCAAACGGTGCCGCACTTGAATTGATTCGAAATGAAGTGAAAAATTTATTCTAATCGTTGCACTTCATTTTTGCTATTGCTTCCCATAAAATTAAATGGATTCGCTGTGAATTCCTTAAATTTACCAGCGCAAATTAGCTTTAACATTTAATTTTATTGTCTTTATGTCAAAAAAACATAGCACCGACTCAGGTATTATTATCCAAAGTCATTATGATAAACCTGCTGATACACTTAGTGATGCTGGTCAATTTCCATTTACTAGAGGAATACATGAAAGTATGTACCGCGATAGATTATGGACCATGCGCCAATATGCAGGCTTTTCAACTGCCGAAGAAAGTAATAAACGATATAAATATTTATTAGCCAATGGAGTAATGGGTTTGAGTGTCGCTTTCGATTTACCAACCCAAATCGGTTATGATTCGGATCATGAGTTAGCCGAAGGCGAAGTAGGTAAAGTAGGCGTAGCTATAGATAGTATAGAAGATATGGAAATACTTTTTGATGGTATTAATCTAGAAGAAATTTCAACATCTATGACCATCAATGCAAGTGGTTATATTCTATTGGCTCTATATATAGCCTTGGCTAAAAAGCAAGGAGCCGATATCAAAAAAATAAGTGGTACTATTCAAAATGATATTTTAAAAGAGTATGCGGCACGTGGTACGTATATCTATCCACCTAAAGCATCCATGAAAATCATTACTGATATTTTTGAATATTGCAGTAAAGAAGTTCCAAAGTGGAATACCATTTCTATTTCAGGATATCATATACGTGAAGCGGGTTCTACTGCGGTGCAAGAATTGGCATTTACTTTAGCCAATGGTAAAGCATATGTAGAAGCCGCACAAAAAAAAGGATTGGATATTAACGTATTTGGAAAAAGATTGAGTTTCTTTTTTAATGCACATAATAATTTTTTTGAAGAGATTGCCAAATTTAGAGCGGCTCGAAGTATGTGGGCTAAAATGATGAAGCAACTTGGCGCTACAGATGAAAAGGCTATGCAATTACGTTTTCATACTCAAACTGGAGGTAGTACTTTAACTGCACAACAACCTAAAAATAATATTACTCGTGTGACTCTTCAAGCATTAGCTGCTGTATTGGGTGGTACACAATCTTTACATACCAATGGCTATGATGAAGCATTATCATTACCTACTGAAGAAGCAGCTCGAATTGCATTGCGAACACAACAAATCATAGGCTTTGAAAGTGGCGTAAGTAGTGCCGTTGATCCACTAGGTGGTTCTTATTTCATAGAAGCATTAACCAAAGAACTAGAGGACAAAGCCTTTGAATTGATTGATAAAATCGACCAAATGGGAGGAGCTGTAAGTGCTATAGAAAAAGGATTTATGCAAGAAGAAATTGCACGTAGTAGTTATGCCTACCAAAAAGCAGTTGAAAATAAAGAACAAATTATTGTTGGGGTAAATGATTTTATTATCGATGAACCTAAATATGAAGGTGTCTTTAAAATTGATGATAGTATCCGAAAAATCCAATCTGATAAACTACAAAAATTACGTGCGAATAGAAATCAAGCAGCTGTAGATTCGAGTATAAAAAAAATACAACAAGCAGCACAGGCTGATGAAAATATTATGCCTCATGTGATTGAAGCAGTTGAACACAAAGCTACATTAGGTGAAATAGCAAATGCTTTGAGAGAAATTTACGGAGAATTTAACGGATAAAAATAATAATATGTTACAAGCAAATGCATTAAAAGATAAAGTAATTGTTGTGACGGGTGGTGCAACAGGATTGGGCAAAGCCATGAGTCTCTATTTTTTACAAATGGGTGCCAAGGTGGTTATTACCAGTAGAAAAGATGATAATTTACAAGAAACTAAAAAAGAACTGGAGCAACAAACAGGTGGTGAAGTGCATACTGTAGTTTGTGATGTACGTGAATATGGTCAGGTGGAAGCTATGCTACAAAGTACTTTAGAACGTTTTCAGCAAGTAGATGTCTTAGTGAATAATGCTGCAGGAAATTTTATTAGTCCCACGGAGAAATTATCGCATCGCGCCTTTAATATTATTGTAGATATCGTTTTAAAAGGCTCATACAATTGTACACTTGCCTTTGGGAAATATTGGATCAGTCAGCAACAAAGAAATAAATCTATTTTAAATATTGTTACCACTTATGCATGGACAGGTTCTGCTTATGTAGTACCATCGGCTTGCGCCAAAGCAGGTGTATTAGCACTTACACGCTCGCTTGCAGTTGAATGGGGCAAATACAATATTCGTTTAAATGCGATTGCTCCTGGACCATTCCCTACTAAAGGCGCATGGGAACGATTACTACCAGGCGATTTGGCCGATAAGTTTGATATGAGCAAAAACAATCCATTAGGTAGAGTGGGCGAACATCATGAATTAGCGCATCTGGCAGGATATTTAGTGTCTGACTTCGCTTCTTTTATCAATGGCGAATGTGTTACTATTGATGGAGGTGAATGGTTGCAAGGTGCTGGGCAGTTTAATTTACTTCGCGAAATACCTGATGCCATGTGGGATGAAATAGCGCAAATGACAAAAAATGCTAGTAGTAAATAAATATTATTTTCTTGCACTCCATTTTTTATAATTCGAAATAAAATGCAAATAGCAGAACGATATAAAAATATATTTGAACCTGAACTACTACAAGAAATGGAGCAGAATGCCAGAATCATGGAAGTTAAAGCCAATGAGGTGATTATTGAAATAGGTGATTCTATCAAAGTAACTCCTATTTTACTTTCAGGCTTGATTCGGGTGAGCAGAATGGATGAAGAACGAAATGAAATCTTATTATATTATATCAGTTCAGATGAAAGTTGCGCTATGACTTTTACCTGCTGTATGCAAGAATATCCTAGCGAAATACGCGCTGTAGCAGAAGAAGATGCTACCCTTTTGGCTATTCCTATTTCCTTGATGGATGAATGGATGCATAAATATCCTACATGGAAAAGCTTTGTGATGAAAACCATACGTCTCAGATTTCATGAATTATTAAAAACAATTGATCAAATTGCTTTTCAAAAATTAGATGAACGACTCATTCACTTCTTGAAAGAAAAAGCTCATGTGACCAATAGTACATTACTTACCTTATCTCATGATCAAATAGCCCATGACTTAGCCTCTTCACGGGTGGTTATTTCTCGATTATTAAAAAAATTAGAACAAGAGAAAAAATTAATTCTTTATAGGAATCAAATTAAATTATTAAAGGATTTATAATTATTTGTTACTTGTATTACCTATCTATTTAATAAAAAACAATATTTTCGTTTATATCTATGTCTATAGGATGTCAATCATCCACAATTTGTAGTTACATTTTCTTTCTATACTAAATCAAATGCTCTATTTTTGTTGTATGAAGATATCATACAATTGGTTAAAAGAATATATAGCTATAGATCTTCCTGCTGTTGAAACGGGTAAACTTTTGACTTCCGGAGGTTTAGAAGTAGAAGAAATAAATACTTATGAATCTATTGCAGGTTCATTAGATAAAGTGATTGTAGGGGAAGTGCTTACGAAAGAAAAACATCCAGATGCCGACAAATTATCTGTAACTACAGTAAATACTGGAACTGAAGTTTTACAAATTGTTTGTGGTGCCCCTAATGTAGCTGCTGGACAAAAAGTAATTGTAGCTCTAGTTGGTAGTACCTTACAAACGGTGGATGGCGAAAAAATCAACATTAAAAAATCAAAAATCAGAGGCATTGAATCACATGGTATGATCTGCGCTGAAGATGAAATTGGATTAGGGCATAGCCATGATGGGATTATGATATTAGCTCCTGAAACTACAGTAGGAATGCCTGCAGCAGAGTATTTCAATATTGTAAAAGATGAAGTTATTGAAATAGGATTAACGCCTAATAGAGGCGATGCCTATAGTCATATTGGGACTGCACGTGATGTAAAGGCTTTATTAGCAACCCGATTAGATAAACAAATCGAATTACAATATCCAACACGTATGGATATGAATAAGGCTACACTTAAAAATCCTATACAAATTCAAATTGAGAATGCTGCTAAGTGTAAACGATATGCGGGTGTATACCTCGAAAACATTGTAGTTCAAGATTCTCCAGAGTGGATTCAAAATCGATTAAAAGCGATTGGTGTAAGACCAATCAATAATGTGGTTGATATTACTAATTATATTTTACATGAATATGGTCAACCGCTACATGCATTTGATACAACACAAATTAGTAATCATAAGATTATAGTTCGTGATGCAAAAGAAGCTGAAACATTTATCACCTTAGATGATAAAAAAATAAATCTAGTAGCTACTGATTTAGTTATAGCTGATACGGATAAAAGCCTTTGTATAGCGGGCGTATATGGTAGTAATAATTCGGGTGTAAAAGCTACTACTACAAAGGTATTTTTAGAATCGGCGCATTTCGATAGCACTTCTTTACGTATTACAGGCACAAAGCATTTACTACGAACGGATGCGAGTATGCATTTCGAAAAAGGTATAGATATCAATAAAACTGTTGAAGCTTTGGAAAGAGCTATATACTTATTAGTTGAAAGCAATCCAAATCTACAATTTTCAGCAATTGACGACCATTATGCACAAGTAGTAGAAAAAACCACAATCGTAATGAGTTATGCGCATATTCAACGATTGATTGGCGTGACAATTGAACCAAATATAATTCATCGTTTATTAAAAGCACTTGACTTTGAACTAAGCGAAATAAATGAATTGGGTTTTATAGCTCATGTACCAACTTGTAAAACGGAGGTGACAAGAGAAGCAGATGTGATCGAAGAAATATTACGTATTTATGGTTTTGATAAAATTCCTGTATCAACAGATATTTATTCCACTGTAAGTTATAGAGAAAAACCAGATAAGACATTACTTGAAAATCAAACAGCTCAGTTTTTAACGGCCAATGGTTTTTATGAAATGATGAGCAATCCTATTTCTCAATCAAATTTTTATGAAGCAGACGCACCCTTGGTTAAACTGATGAATAGCATGACTGCCGAGTTAGATGTGATGCGTGCTGATTTGATTTATGGAGCCTTAGAAAGCATCTCGTATAATATGAATCGAAAAAATAATCGACTACGTTTATTTGAATGGGGCCAGGTTTTTGAAAAAAATGAAGAACAGTTCAATCAGAAAACGATGCTAGGAATTTATATGTCAGGACCAGTAAAAGAAAATAGCTGGAATAGTCAATCGAGCAAAAGTTCTTTGTTTGATATTAAATCTTATGTAGAAGAAATTTGTAATCGACATAATGTTGGCGATATGCAAATGGAATTACAAAACAATCAATCGCACTATAGCTCTAGTATTATTTATAAAAAAGGAGAAAAAGTAGTTGCGCATGTGGGTATTGTAAAAAAACAACTGACTCAAAAATTCGATATAAAAGAAGAGGTATTAGTAGCCTTTCTAGATTGGAAGCAAATTTTACAAGGAGCAAAGAAAAAACAGATTAAATATAAAGCAGTGAGTAAATTCCCTACCGTAAAAAGAGATATGGCTTGGGTAGTAGATAAGAGCTGTCTATATGAATCTTTGAAAAAAACCAGTGAAAAAGTATTAAAAAACCTATTGAAAGAGCAAGTACTTTTTGATGTGTATGAAGGCGATAAAATTCAAAATCACCAAAAATCGTATGCTATTTCCTATACTTTGGGTGATGATTCTAAAACTTTATTAGATAAAGATATAGATGCAATGATGCAGAAGTTGGTAAAAACCATGCAAGAAGAACACGGAGCAGAAATTAGACAATAGTTGTTAAAAAATGGAGCTAACGATAAAGCATATTAAAGAGAAAATTGAAAAGTTGGTTCAACTTTATCGCAGCTCTATAAGCCTAAATAAAACACTTGAGTTGAAAATCAAGGATTTAGAATCTGAAAACACTACTTTAAAAGAGCAAATAAAGGAATTAAATACTTCTAAAAATGCCTTAAAATTGACTACATTTGCAAACACCCTTTCAGATGATGAAAGAGTGGAACTGAAAAAAACTATAATTGAATATATAAAAGAGATTGATTCTTGTATTAAATCACTAGATCAATAAGGCAGAAAAGATGAAACAGTCGCTCATCAATATCAATGTAATGCTTGCCGAAAGGCTCTACCCTCTTAGTGTAGATCCTAATGAAGAGGCTACTATCCGTCAAGCAGCAAAAATGATAAATGAGAAAATAAAATCCTACCAGCAATTATATGCTGCAAAAGATAAACAAGATTTTTTGGCTATGATAGCATTGAATTTAGGTGTAGACAACCTAAAAGAAGCAAGCCAAGAAGTTTCATCTACTGAAATCATAGGGGATTCAGCATCGCTGAAAGAACTACAAACCCTATTAGATGCTGCATTTGAACTAGGATAATACCGCTCTTTCATATTCTATTGTGGTTTATTATAAACCAAAAAAAATTGAATATAAATGGAAATACCTTTAATTATTGCCTGTATACTCCTAGCCATTATTGGAACGGCTGTGGGTTTTATGATGGGTAAGAAATCTCAAAAAAGCCAAAATGATGAGATTGAGGCTTTAGCTAAAAAAAATGCAGATTCATTACTTGAAAATGCCAATAAAGAAGCTGAAAGAGTAAAAAAAGAAAAAATGTTGGAGGCTAAAGAATTTTACCTTCAAGAAAAAGCAAAACACGAACAAGCGGTTAATGAGCGTAATAACAAAGTGATTGATCGTGAACAAAAAGCCAATCAACTTCAACAATCGCTTAATTCTAAAAATGAGAATTTAAATAGAAAAGAAAAAGAGATAGATGACATTCGTAACAACCTAGATAAACAACTTAAATTAGTAAATACAAGAAAAGAACAACTAGATAAAAGCCATGATGAAATGGTTAAAATGTTGGAAAAAGTATCTAGTTTAAGTAAAGAAGAAGCTAAGTTACAACTGATTGCTACCCTTAAAAAAGATGCTGAAACAGAAGCTATGGCAAGTATCAAAGCCATTATGGATGAGGCTAAAATCAGCGCCAATAAAGAAGCTAAAAAAATTGTTATTCAAACCATTCAACGTACAGCGGCAGAGCATACTATTGAAAATACCGTTTCTGTTTTTAACTTAGAAAGTGATGAACAAAAAGGTCAAATCATCGGTAGAGAAGGAAGAAATATCCGTGCTATTGAAAATGCTACTGGTTGCGAAATAGTTGTAGATGACACTCCTGAAGCGATTTTGATCTCTGGATTTGACCCTATTCGTAGAGAGATTACTCGATTAGCATTACAACGATTGACCGCAGATGGTAGAATTCACCCTGCTAGAATTGAAGAAGTAGTAGAAAAAACGAAGAAACAAATCGAAGAACATATTCGTGAAATTGGTGAACGTACGGTAATTGATTTAGGAATACAAGGCTTACATCCTGAATTGATCCGTTATGTTGGTAGAATGAGATTCCGTTCTTCTTATGGACAAAATTTATTACAACACTCTAGAGAAGTTGCCAATCTTTGTGCTACCATGGCCAGCGAATTAGGCTTAAGTCCGAAATTAGCTAAACGTGCCGGATTACTACACGATATTGGAAAAGTTCCAGATGAAGAAAGTGAATTAAGTCACGCTTTATTAGGAGCTAAACTTTGTGAAAAATATGGCGAACATCCTGCTATTGTGAATGCTGTAGGTGCTCACCACGATGAGATGGAAATGAAATTCGTTATCTCTCCTATTATTCAAGCTTGTGATGCTATCAGTGGTGCTCGTCCTGGTGCTCGTAGAGAGATGATGGAAGGCTACTTAAAACGTATTGGCGATTTAGAAAGCTTAGCACTTACATATGATGGAGTAGATAAAGCATATGCTATCCAAGCAGGTAGAGAATTACGTGTAATCGTAGAAAGTGATAAAGTAACCGATCAAAAAGCAGATGAATTATCATTTGAAATAGCTAAAAAAATTCAAGATGAAATGACTTATCCAGGTCAAATTAAAGTGACTGTTATTCGCGAGAAAAGAGCAGTAAATATTGCTCGATAAGCTATTCAATCAGTATATAAAAAAAGGTCACCGCTTGGTGACCTTTTTTATTTATTATATATAATCAATTAAGTTCCTATTATTCGTTTACTAAAAAAATATTTTTTACTCCAATAACTCGTCCAACTACTTTCATCAAAAGTATTTATGGTTACTCCTGTAGAAGAGGTACAATGTATAATCTTCTTACTCCCATCTGCTATTTGATAAATCATAGCTACATGTGTGATTTGATTCCCAGAACCAAAAAATAATAAATCTCCATTATTCCATCCTTCTTTTGTGACCGCAGTTCCTAATTTCGACATCTCACTGGCTGTTCGAGGCAATTGAATATTAAATTGTGCATACATAAACTTGATAAATCCTGAGCAATCCCAACCCTCTTGTGTATTACCCCCATATTTATAACTCACTACTTTTTCGTATGCATAAGCATTCAAAGCCAATTGATCTCTAATGAATTTTAAGGAATCTGTATATCCATATCGTAAGTATAAGGGAATACTCATATCGTTTTTATCATATGCTACATTCACTTCATTGGTCGAAATAGTAGTTGCCAGCAATGTATGTGCACTACAAAAAAATAAAATATAAATAATTAAATGCTTCATATAACAAATGCTAAATCTTCTACGATTGAAATGCAAATTTGTTACATTTTACAATGTGGTATGTACATAGTACTAACAGTAACATGTACTACTGTAAGATAAAATAGAAATTATCTCGGTTCTTTAATAGACACTAAATTTTAATCTATAATTTTCAGTAGCATTAGCTATTTGAATATAATAGATACCTGGCTCAAAACTGCGCACATCAATTTGTTTTTTAAATGATTCATCTTGAATTCGCTCTTCTCTTACTTTCACTCCAGTACTATTAAATATGCTAATTGGGGTACCGATACTTAAAAGCGATTTGAATTGTATCTGAATAAAATCACTACTAGGATTTGGATAAATACTAATGCTTCTTTCTGCATGTATATCATTCACCCCAACTCCTATTACCACTTTATGAGCCAATTGCGGACGAAGTGTAATCAAATTCATTAACATCATATCTGTTTGTCCTCTGGTAAACATATTTTGACAACGTTCATCGCTATAGTCCATATAATTTTCAATCATATCTGGATAATCAATACCTACATCCACGCAAGTATTTTTAGTAGTATCACAATCAAAATTTGTTTTATCACCTGCTTTAGGCGTATCATCTATTCCATCATCTTCAGCACATGCCGCTTCATCTGCCCATATATGACGCAGACCTAAATAATGTCCCGTTTCATGCACGCAAGTTCTACCTGCAATAACACCTGGATCGATGATATAAGGATTGTTTCTACCAAAGGCAGTATAATCAATAACCACCCCTTGACTAGCCGAATCAGTTTCACTACCTGCAGGCCAATTGCTTGCTCCTGTTGGAGGAAATGCATATCCTAATACACCTAGTGGCAGCGTATTTAAATTACATACCCAAATATTTAAATATTTATTAGTGTTCCAAGCAGCATCTCCTTCAGCAGCTAGTTTTACATTATCTTGAAAAGCATTAAATCCTAAAAATGTGGAAGCGGGTGTACCTGCTTTACGAACAATACCTGTAGTAGGATTTCCATTAGGATCAGTATCTGCTAAATAAAATTCAATATGCATACTTCCTGCAATCGGTTTAAAAATCTCTCTTGTTTGTACTGCATCTTCATTCCATCTATTATAATCCCAATTCAATACATCTATTTGCGAATAAACTAATGAATCTGGTAGATTCTCAGTAGGTGTAGTATATACGATATGCACCACCACTGGAATTTTATATAAGGTATCATCATTCACACCTCTACTGCCATGCATTTGATCGAGCAAGTTTTTGCTTTGTGCAAAGGCTTGGCTTATTTTGTCTTTATAACCTGGATGTATCGATTCATAATGATTCACCACTTCTGTAGTATAACAAGGCACTACATGTTGTGCTTGTATTAGCTGAATAGAAACTAGTAGTACAAATAATAAATAAATTTTTTTCATAATTTAAATTTAGTGGGTGATCGTAATTTTTGAAATTTTCTTAAATGCGTGAGTGTTTTGTAATTGTATAATATAACATGCATTTTGCAAAGAGCTCACATCAATTTTCTCCTGATTCTTAGTTAAAGTACCCTGTAAAACGGATTGCCCAAATGTATTGTAAATCTCGTATTGCATAGGAAATAAAGCAGATTCTCCCGTTTGTACTTCTACATAAGTACTCGTAGGATTTGGATAAAATGATACTTGATCAAATTTCATTTCTTCTTGTTGAATGCCTACACCATATGAACGAATATTGACATTATCTAAATACAACATATTGCCCCAACCAGATTTATTTTCAAACTTAAATTCAATAGTAGAGGCATACATAAATGGAGTTAAATCTAATCGAACTGTTTTCCATTGTGAACTTGTAGGATAAAACAAGGTATTCAATTCTGTTTGTGTAGCTAATTCTGTTCCTCCTTGTTTCCATAATTTAGTCCAACTATGACCACAATCTAAAGAAGCATAAACATTCATTGTATCATTACGAGTACTACTTCTTGGCGCATATGCTACGTCAAAATCTAAGTAAGGGAAATTCGTTCCTGCTAAATTATAAGAGGCTGTAATTAATCCATCAATTCGGTTGGTTGGATTACTAGAGATATCAAAATTATCAAAACTTATACATTGCGCACTGGTACCATAAGCTCCTACTGTAGTGTTGATAGACCATGTTCTATCACCATTTGGATTTACTATCGACCAATTCGTAGGCAATACTGAAGATTCAAAATTTTCACTCATAGGAGTTCCTGTACCTAAGGATCCTAAACCACTCATATAAAAACTTTTACTTCCATTATCATTGGATGTATAATCATCATTGCCTCTACTATTAGCATTATACAAAAAGATAGAAATAGTATGTGCACCCATACTAACTGCTTCTATAGGCAAAGAGAAGTAAGCCGTTTGTCGTGGACTTAAATTCCCATACCAAGGAGCGGTTTTATTGGTCCCTCCATCTATA
Source organism: Saprospirales bacterium (assembly GCA_947464015.1). Lineage (GTDB taxonomy): Bacteria > Bacteroidota > Bacteroidia > Chitinophagales > CAMDFR01 > CAMDFR01. Next base: position 16,792 of record CANHVE010000042.1, read on the forward strand.
CTGTAAATGGCTTCTAAATAAGTAATTGGTACTTTACCATTATTTCTAAATTGAATAACGGGAAGCATATTATTAGTACAAGCTGTATCAGATGGCGATAACAAACCAATATATTCTGCATCTAAATTTAAATTACAATTGGATGATGCTGCTAATAATTGTCCTCTTTGAGACAATAATGAAGCACGTGCACGAGCCACTTGTCCATTTGAAAACATATATTTTGCTGAGTCATCTACATAATCCATGTAATTCATAAATAGATTTTGTGCCGAACAACTCACTTGTGGATGAGTAGGTCTGCCATAATATTCTATTCGTTGATTTGGGGTATCTCCTACTGAATCACTCCCTACACATTCATTTGGCTCTCCTCCATCATCTCCCCAAATATGATATAATCCCATCCAGTGGCCTACTTCATGCGTTGCTACTCTGCCAAGTTCATTGCCAATATTTCGTGGACCAACCGTACCTACACAATCGTAACGTAATACTACCCCATCGGTAGTGGGATTCATGCCTGGAAACTGTGCATAGCCCAATACACCATTTAAATCACCTGTAAATCGAGCCGTCCAAATATTAAAATATTGATTAGGATTCCAAATAGTAGTTGGTTTACCTGTAGTTTCCATAGCAGTTCTATCCCAAGCTGTTACGCCTAAATCATGACGAACAATACCACTAAATATATTTCCCGATTCATCAAAACGAGCTAAGCAAAAACTTACTTGCATATTGCCTAATAAAGGTTTGAAAACAGTAGGTAAATTGATGGTATCTGCATTCCAATTATTGAAATCTCTATTTAAAGCATCGAGTTGTG
>CANHVE010000043.1 GCA_947464015.1 Saprospirales bacterium
GCGTTTGCAAATAAAGTTTTTAGCATATGCGTATTAGATTGTTTATCCTATTTAGTGTTTTAGCTTCATTACTAGTGTTTTATTCTACAGGATGTAAGAAAGACGGATATCTAAATGACCCCTCTAAAAAATTAGTGTTTAGCACATTTACAGAATATAATATAGATACCTTAACCTTCGATACCGTTTTCACCAGCTTAGGTTCAACCACAAGATTTTTTAAAGTAGTAAATCCTTTTAATCAAGATATTTTAATTGATGAAATTCGTTTTAAAAATGCTGGTACCACTACATTCCATTTAGCTATTGATGGTATAAGTGGCAATGCTGCTTCCAATGTTATAGTACCTGCAAAAGATAGTATTTATGTTTTTGTTACCGTAACGGTAGATCCAACGAGTGGCACTATTCCTTTTGTATATAGCGAAGACATCGAGTTTTTATACAATAGCAATACACAATCTTTTAATGTGATGGCTTGGGGACAAGACGCCTATTTTCACTATGGTGAAATTATTACTAGTTCAAGCACTTGGTTGAATGATAAACCACATGTTTTGCTCTCTAGAAATGGTGTTCCTGGAATTATTATATCCTCTGGAGTGACGTTAACGATTCAACCCAATTGTAAAATTTATTGTAATACTAACACAGGTATTTATTGTTGGGGTACTTTGAATATTAACAATCCTAGTTCTACTAAGGCTGATTCTGTGAGCTTTGAAGGCTTACGATTAGAAAACTATTATACGGGTTTGCCTGGACAATGGGGAGGCATATTTTTATTACGAGGAGCAAGTGGTGCCAAAGCAAACATTTATCAAACAATAATCAGTGAGAGTTCTTCTGGTATTTTTGCAGGAAGTGATACAGGTGTTGTAGATATTACTGCATTTGCCAATGACGCGAATAGACCTGAATTGACAATAGCAAACTCTATTATTCGTAATACTGGATTTGGCCAATTTAGTGCTGGTGGATTTAAATTTGGTGGAATCAATAGTTTTAATTCTAAGATTAGATCTACTAATAACATTTTATATAATAGTTCGGGAAATGGTGTTTTATTGGTGCTTGGTGGCGATTATAAATTTATCAATTGCACTATATACAATGGAGGAAGCGCCGCAATAGACCATAAACAAGAAAGTCTTTTAGTAAGCGATTTTATTGCAACTAGTGCAGGAACTCTGGTGAAAGATTTTGATGTATGTGAGTTTAACAATTGTATTTGTTATGGTTCATTAGAAGAAGAAGTTTCGTTAAATCATTTTGAAACATCCACTAGTTTTAATGTCATCATGCAAAACTGCAACTTACGTACAAAACTAAATGTAGATTCACTAGGATTTGTAAGCATTCAGAAAAACAACGATCCCCTTTTTGAAAATGCCTATAATGGTGATTTCAATTTAAAAACTAGCTCTCCATGTATCGATGCTGGAAACGCTCTTTATGCTACTGGCAATGATATGAATGGTACTCCTCGTCCTAGTGGTGCGGGTTACGATATAGGTGCGCTAGAGAAACCGTAAAAATTAAAAATGAAATTTATCGTAATATCCAGCTTTATAGGGATATCGTTCTAAATATAATTTCTTCACTTTTTTAAATACATTTAGTTTAAACTCATCCATATTTTGTTTGCGAAGTGCTGAGATAAAAACCGCATTATCATTGGTTTTTTGCATCCATGAATTTTTTAACTCTGTCAAAATATCGGTCTTAATTTCTTCTTTCAAATATTTATCAAACGTTTTTTCTTCGTATAAATCCATTTTATTAAACACCATAATCGTGGGTTTATCTAACACTTTTAATTCTGCAAGTGTTTTATTTACCACTTTGATTTGGTCTTCAAAGGCAGGATGAGAAATATCCACAACATGAATCAATACATCTGCTTCTATGGTTTCTGCTAAGGTAGATTTAAAACTTTCAATTAAGTGGTGTGGTAATTTTCTTATAAATCCAACAGTATCCGATAATAAAAAAGGTACATTTTCTATCACCACTTTTCGAACGGTAGTATCTAGTGTTGCGAATAATTTATTTTCTGCCAACACTTCACTTTTGCTCAACGCATTCATAATCGTGCTCTTTCCTACATTGGTATAACCTACTAATGCAACTCGAATCATTTCTGATCTGTTTTTTCTGCGAAGTGCATCTTGCTTATCAAATGCTTGTAATTTAGATTTTAATAAGGCAATATTTTGTTGGGCGATTCGTCTATCGGTTTCAATTTCTTTTTCCCCAGTTCCTCTCATACCAATACCTCCTTTAATTCTATCGAGGTGCGTCCACATCCCTTTTAAACGAGGCAACATATATTGTGTTTGGGCTAATTCTACTTGCATACGTGCTTGATCTGTTTGCGCTCGTGCAGCGAAAATATCCAGAATCAACATACTTCTATCCAATACTTTACATTTCAATTCTTCTTCTATATTTCTTTGTTGAGCTGGACTAATCTCATCATCAAATATCACCATGTCCACTTCATGTGCCTCTACATATTGCTTTATTTCTTCGAGCTTACCTTTTCCTACATAGGTTCTATTATCTGGATGGGTAAACTTTTGATAAAAAGATTTTAAGGTGTGAGCACCTGCCGTTAATGCTAAAAAAGCCAATTCATCAAAATACTCCATCAGTTGTTCTTCTGATTGCTCTCTCGTTACAAGACCTACTAATACACAGGTTTCTTGTTTGCTTTCTTTCGTTTCGTAAAATTGTGGTTTTGCCATTGACACAAAGTTAATTCTAAATAATTAATTATGTATTTTTGAAAGATGCAATATATCAAGACTTGTATCAGCTATCAAGTACTGGGTTCTAATTCTCCTGTATATATCGAGTTTAATAAACAGTATCAAGATGAATATATTGCTATTGAACTTCTACACTCAAACCATACCACAAAACTAAAAATAGAAACTGCTAGTCCAGTTGAATTACTCTTATTAGCACATCATTATCAATATGAATTTGAAAATAGTGATCAAATCATGTGTAATGGTTTTCAAAGTTGGACCGAAACTAGGCTTTTCCATATAGATGAAAAAATAAAAACATTCAATCCGCTATTAGCTAGATTTAGTAAGCCTTTTGGCGATAGCTATTATTATAACTATCCCGAAAACAAAGGCTATTTACATGCTTGGTCTTATGCTTATATCAATCGTAAAAACAAAGCAACTTCTTTAATGGCGTCTCTTACAGATGTAGATGCTTTTACTTTATTTGAATTACAAGTGCCTTTAAATAAAATCATTATCTCTAAAGATATCAAAGGCTGTATCATTGAAAAAAACGCTGTTTTATTTCAGTTATACCTAGAAGAAGGAGAAGAGAAAAGTCTTTTTGAAAATTATTTTGCATGCAGTGGATTTAGCTATAAACCCCGAAAGATGAATGGTTGGACGAGTTGGTATCACTATTATACAAAGATTAATGAACAAAATATTCAATCCAATATCCATAATTATACTCAGTCTACTGATTATCCAATTGATATTTTTCAAATAGATGATGGATGGCAAAAAGATATTGGTAGCTGGATGGAATGCAATGCCAAATTTCCGGAAGGATTAAAAAAGTATGTAACACAATTGCATGCTAAAAACATCTTAGCTGGTTTGTGGTTAGCTCCTTTCATTTGTGAAAAAAAATCTTTTATTTACAAACAACATCCCGAATGGATTTTGTGTGATAAGTCAGGCAACATGGTGCTTGCCGGCTATAATCCTATGTGGAGTGGTTCTTTTTATGTATTAGATTTTTATAATGATGAATGTAGAACATATCTGAAAAAAGTTTTTCAAACTATTTTACAAGAATGGAAATTTGATATGCTCAAATTAGATTTTTTATATGCGGTATGTTTACAAGCAAGACCCGGTAAAACTAGAGGAACCATCATGTATGAAGCCATGCAATGGATCAGGGAAGTGTGTGGCGAAAAATTGATTTTAGCCTGTGGCGTTCCATTAATGCCATGTGCTGGAAAGGTTGATTTTTGTAGGGTTGGGCCAGATATATCCCTTGGATGGAATGATTTTTTTGCTGATCTTTTCGGTTGGCGTGAAGGCATCTCTACTCGTAAATCGATACAAAATACAATAGCTCGTAAACATTTAGATGGGTATTGGTTTGCTAATGATCCGGATGTTTTTATGCTGAGAGAGGAGCAACAAAAAATGACTTGGGAACAACGCAAAACATTATTTGAAACCAATAAAACCTATGGCAGTTTATTGTTTACTTCAGATAATATTGACAGCTATGATGAAGAGAAATTAAAATTATATCGAAGTCTCTTTAGGAAATAATTTTTTTTCTAGTGCATAGCGTAACTCGCTACTTCTATATAAAAATTTCAAGGATTGAATAACTACACGAATTTCTTCTTTCGTATATTTTTTAATGATATGCGCTAACATCCTATCTATATAGGTTTTGTCGGTATAATACATTTTTCGTTTTTCGTATAAAACCGTGTTGGTTTTACTTAAAATATTTTTAAGCAATTGAATTTTATCCTTTGCATACATTTCATCAAAATATTGAATGGTCAATTCAAAGGAACATAAATCATCTACTAGTTCTATCATTTCATTGAGGTCTTGTTCCAAATGAAATATTTCAAATAAAAACAAGGTATATCGATTGCTACTGATTCGTTTTTGTTTCAGGCTTTTGATATAGTTTTTATAAAACAGGTAAAAATCTTCTTTGCTTTGGAGGCTGTTTTTTTTGCGTAAATATTCTTCTATTTCCAATTCCTCTGGACGAGTGATAGGCAAGTCTTCGTTTGATTTTCGTTGACTTTGTTTTTTAGGTAGCGTTTGAAGTACTGGACGAACTTCATCATCCAATATTTTTTTAGGTAATATTTTTGGTTTTATATTTTTAGCCTTATTACCAATGCTTAGATATGCTGCAATGACGTGTTCACAAAATTTTTCTTTTGAGGCACAATCACAACTGTTTTTTATAATTTGATGAGCAGCGTCGAGTGTAATAGTTATGTCATACGTTTCTTTTTGATCATCTACATAGGCTATAAAATGCAAAGGAGTTGGTTCTTCCAACTCCCTTACGGCATTTTTTTTATATAATTTTTGAGCTGCTTGAGCAATAGCTTTTTGAATGTTCTTTTGAATAAATTCTTTATGTACAACATTCATGGCACTGCTATTTGATCGATTTACTATACGCTAAAATGAGCCAATTTAACAAACTCATTCACTCTGTTTTTCACTTGTTCATCAGTTAAGTTTTTCAAAGCTTCCGTACCAAATTTTTCTACACAAAAGGAAGCCATTGCAGAACCATAAATAATCGCTCTTTTCATGTTATCAAAACTGATATCACCTGTTTTAGCAATATGGCCAATAAAGCCTCCGGCAAAAGTATCGCCTGCTCCGGTTGGATCAAACACTTCTTCTAATGGAAGTGCTGGTGCAAAAAATACATTTCCCTCATTAAATAATAATGCACCATGTTCGCCTTTTTTAATCACTAAGAATTTAGGTCCCATGGCATGAATTTTTTTAGCCGCTTTAATCAAAGAATATTCACCACTTAACTGACGAGCTTCTTCATCATTAATAGTTAATACATCAATCATTGAAATAGCTTTTTTAAGTGTATCTAGCGCTATATCCATCCAAAAATTCATCGTATCCATTACGATTAATTTAGGACGAGTAGTCATTTGTTCAATCACTTTGATTTGTAAAGCTGGATCGATATTCCCAAGCATTAAATATTCGCAATTTTTATATGATTCGGGTAAAATAGGGTTAAAAGAAAGCAAAACATTCAAATCAGTTACCAAAGTATCTCTACTATTCATGTCGTTATGGTACTTTCCTGACCAAAAAAACGATTTTTCGCCTTGGCGAATTTCGATTCCGTCGGTATTTACGCCTCTTTTGCGGAGTAATTCTAGTTCATTCATGTCGAAATCGTCGCCAATAATCGATACAATATTTATAGGTTTGGTGAAATATGAGGCTGACCAGGCGATATAAGTAGCTGCTCCTCCTACAATTTTATCTGTTTTTCCAAATGGTGTTTCGATGGCGTCAAACGCTACAGTACCTACTGTTACTATACTCATAATATGATTTTAATACTTGTTTATTAATTAATTGAGCACAAAAATACATTTTATTTGCAAAAAAAATTAACTGCTCTTGCATAATATATATAGATGTTTTAGCTTTGCAGTCCCTTAAATGGGAAATTCCTCGATAGCTCAGCTGGTTAGAGCGACTGACTGTTAATCAGTAGGTCCCTGGTTCGAGCCCAGGTCGGGGAGCAGAAGCGACAAAGCGACTAGAGCATCTCTAGTCGCTTTTTTTATGTTTACAATTGATCAATACATCCACATCAGCATATTTTTATCTGAGTTGTCTATTAATTTTTCGAGCTTTGTGAAAAATTGAGTAGAAACCATAGGGCAACCTAAACTTAAGGTGATAGGATAATTACATTCTTCATTCGGAATATTTTTAAATGCATGTAATACGATAGCTCTGTTATACGCATTACTATTAGTAGCATCTAAGCCATATAGCTTATACGAAGTACCAAATCGTCCTGTATATTTTTCGCCTATTTTATATTTTCCTAATGAGCTGCAATTAGATTCGGGAGTGTTTGAAAAATACAAACTATCCTCATTCTCTGTCATAGAGCCTACGCCATGTGCAACCAAACCTTGTAATAGTATTTTTTTCGCATTATTATCATATACAAAAAAGCGATAATGATTCGATTCGATATGCATATCTAATAAGAAAAATAAATGGCTATTATACGACTCATTGTTTTTTAGAAAAGAATTCAACTCTTTCACTTTTAATTGCATTCGTTTGTATGCTTTCAATGAATCTTGAATACTTGCATGAGCGGGCAATGCAAATGAATATTCTTTATCTTCTTCTATATTATTTAACGATACACTGCTACATGATTGATTGAATATACCGACAAGTATGAGCATCGATAAACCGAAATAATAAACTATTGCATTCATGCAAAGAAAACGTTCTAATAAACTTCTTTATTGTTCTTTATAGAAAAGCCAAGTAATGATTTCGCGCCAAGAAGCTTTTTTTCCATACATTAAAATACCTACTCTATAAATACGAGCAGCCAACCAAATCATACATAGGAAAGATAAAAACAACACTATAATCGAAAGAATTAATTGCCAAATAGGGGGCTCAAAAGGGATTCGTGCAACCATAACAATAGGTGAAGACAAAGGGAATATACTAGCCCAGATGGCCAATTTACTATGAGGGTCGTTGACAATACTTAAGGCGATAAAAAATGAAATTAAGATAGGCATTGTTACAACCATGCTTATAGATTGTGTTTCTCCATCTTCATTGATGGTTGCTCCTAGTGCGGCAAACATAGAACCATAAAGAAAAAATCCACCTAAGAAATAAACTATAAAACCAAAGAATACTAAGGTCCAATTAATTTTAGACAGCTCCATTATCCCTGTTTGTAGCAATTCTATATCTGCTCCAGTACTTTGAACCATTTGTCCGCTAGGCATAGGAGAATGAGAAACAGTACCTAAACCAATGGCTGGTAAAATAATAATATTTACCATGGTCATAATAACAGCCCATACTAAAAACTGTGTGATACCAACTAATCCAATTCCAATAACTTTAGAAATTAATAATTGAAATGGTCGAACACTAGAAATAATCACTTCAACAATTCGCGAAGATTTTTCTTCCAATACCCCTCTCATAATACTTACTCCATAAAAAATTAAAATCATATAAATGGCAATGCCTGTCATGATACCTAGTATAGTAGCGACATTCGTATAGGCACTACTTTCTTTTTCATCAGAAGGGTTGATATATTCTAATTTGGCATTTACTTTCCAATTTTTTATTTGGGTGGGGTTTAACTTAAGTGATTCTAACTTTACTTGTTCTAATTTAGATTCAATAGCACTTTCAATGGAACTTCTATCTTTTAATCCCAAATGTTTTTCACCCAAATATTTTATAGTGATATGATTACTATCTAACAAATTAGTTATACTAGGTATTACGACAAAAACATCGGCATTTTCTTTAACCGTCAGGTTTGTTAAATTGGCTTCACGTAGCGTGCTATATCTATAGGTGATTTTACTTGTTAGGTCTTCTTCTAATGCTTCTTTTTTCAGAATATTATCCTTATCAATAATAGCAACTACTTTTTTTTCGCCAGCTCCAATGGTGCTAATATAACCCGATGCAAAAATGAGCAAGGCAAATCCAATAGGTGCTAAAAAAGTTGAAACTAAAAACGCTTTTTGTTTTACTCTACTTAAGTACTCTCTTTGGATTATGATTAGAATCGTTCGCATGCTTACAAATTTGTTGATTTAACATTTTCAGATTCTTTTACACGCTTTACAAATATTTCATGTAAAGTAGGAAGCAATTCTTTGAAAGAACTAATGTCCATCTGATTGTTTACTAAATGCTGTAAAATGTCTCTAGCATTTTCTGTTTCTTTTAATTGAATCACTACATTGTTTTCATCCTGACTGCAGATATCGAAAGATTGTAGTAAATCTAAAGGAGCTTGGTTTTCAAAAACAATTTCGTATTTTTTTTCTTTGTACTGTTTTCGTAACTGCGTTACATTTCCTTCTAAAATATTTTGACCTTTATTGATAAGCACAATGCTTTTACAAAGTTCTTCTACTTGTTCCATGCGATGTGTAGAGAAGATAATGGTAGCACCATTATTTTTGAGTTCTTGCATTTCATGAATAATCAAATCGGCATTAATCGGATCTAATCCTGAAAAAGGTTCATCTAATATGATTAATTTGGGCTCGTGAACAACAGTCGAAATAAACTGAATTTTTTGCTGCATACCTTTCGAGAGTTCTTCGATATTTTTATTCCACCACGAAGCAATTTCAAATTTATCGACCCATATTTTAATTTTCTTGAGCGCTTCTGCTTTAGACATACCTTTCAACTGAGCTAAATAGATGAGCTGTTCACCCACTTTCATTTTTTTATATAACCCTCTTTCTTCAGGCATATAGCCAATTTTCAAACGATCTTCGAGTGTATATATTTTTCCTTCAAATAATATACTTCCACTATCGGGCATTGTAATACCTGTAATAATTCGAATAAGAGTAGTTTTACCTGCACCATTAGGACCCAGCATACCAAATATTTCATGACTAGGTATTTCGAGCGAAATATCATTGTTTGCTTTGTAAAAGCCGTATTGTTTGGTAATGTTTTTTAGTGAAAGCACAATTAAAATTTATGTAAATGTACTATGTTTTTAGAAGTAGAAAAGTGTTTTTTTAATAACTAAATTAATGTTGAAATACTACACTCAATTATATATCTATTCGTATTTCTTCCACTATACTATACACTATACATGAATGAGTGTGTACTTGGTTAATAAGATATAAAAACTGCAAATGCGCTTTTCTATTAATTTTGTTACAAATAAAATAGTGAAAATTGTTAAACTCATTCCCTTTTTACAGACAGCGAGATGCAATGGATTGTGGGGCAACATGCCTCAAAATGATTGCAAAATTTTACGGCAAAAATTATGAGCTACCCTATTTACGTGAGCGTAGTTTTATCGATAGGGATGGTGCTTCATTAAGTGGTTTAGCATATGCAGCGGAAAGTATTGGATTTAAAACTATGGCGGTTAAACTTCCCTTTAAGGATTTAATTCAAGAAGATGTAGTTCCGTTTATTGCACATTGGCGTCAAAGACATTATGTTGTCGTATATAAAATTACCAATTCACATGTTTATATTGCAGATCCTGCACACGACAAATTAAAACTATCACATAAAGAATTTCAAGATGGCTGGTATAGCGATGTGGAAGGAAGCACCGAACAAGGAGTAGCCTTATTGATGGAAGCAACACCTGACTTTTATAAAATGGAAGGTGAAAAAACCGATAAAAAAACATTTGGTTTTTTAATCACCTATTTCTATCCTTATAAAAAATTAATTTTTCAATTATTTATTGGATTATTAGCAGGCAGTTTATTACAACTGATATTTCCTTTTTTAACTCAGTCTCTTGTCGATTCGGGTATCCAATATAAAGATGTAAACTATGTTAATCTTATATTAATTGCTCAATTAGTCATGTACTTATCGCAAGTAAGTGTTGAGTTTATTCGTGGGTGGATATTATTACACTTAAGTGCTCGAATTAATATTTCTTTAGTATCTGATTTCTTAATTAAGTTGATGAAATTACCTTTAGGCTTTTTTGATTCGAAGATGATAGGTGATTTATTACAGCGAATTAACGATCATTCAAGAGTTCGTGATTTCTTAACTACTTCCACCTTATCTACTATTTTCTCCATGTTTAATCTAGTGATATTTGGAATTGTTCTTTTCATTTTTAATCCATTGATATTTGTCATATTCACCATTGGTGCGGTATTATATTTTGTATGGGTATTGTTGTTCTTGAGCAAACGAAAAGAATTAGATTATAAAATGTTTGATCAGTTGAGTGCTAATCAAAGTAAAGTATACCAACTCATTCAGAGCATTCAGGAAATTAAGTTGACGGGAAGTGAAATGCAAAAAAGATGGGAATGGGAACGTATTCAAGCACGAATGTTTCGTATTAACATACAAAATTTATCTTTAGAACAATGGCAAGGAGCAGGTGCTACCTTGATTACTCAAGTAAAAAACATATTGATTTCATTTATCTCAGCTAAAGCTGTTATCAATGGCAGTATGACGTTTGGGGAAATGTTATCTGTACAATATATTATTGGTCAACTAAACACTCCGCTAAATCAATTAATCGGATTTATTCAAATTACTCAAAATGCTAAAATCAGTTTAGATAGAATTGGTGAAGTGCACAATAAAGAAGAAGAAGAAGAAGAAGATAATCCGGCTGTAATTGATATGGTTCCTGAAAATAAAGCCATACAAATATCCAATTTAAGTTTTCAATATGGAGGACCTGATAGCGACAAAGTACTTAATGATATAACATTAGATATTCCTGTTGGGAAAATCACTGCAGTTGTTGGAACCAGTGGAAGTGGAAAGACTACATTGATAAAACTATTACTTAAATTTTATACCAATTACAAAGGCGATATTAAAATTGGTAGTACCAGTTTAAATAATATTAGTGCACGTGTATGGCGAAGTCATTGTGGAAGCGTGATGCAAGATGGTTATATTTTTAGCGACAGCATTGCAAATAATATTGCTGTAGGAGATGATACTATTGATAAACAAAAATTATTACAATCGGTACGAATAGCTAATATTGAAGATTTTATTAATCATTTACCTCTTGGTTATAATACCAAAATTGGTCAAGAAGGTGTAGGAGTTAGCCAAGGTCAAAGACAACGATTATTGATTGCACGTAGTATTTATAAAAATCCAGATTACTTCTTTTTTGATGAAGCAACTAACTCATTAGATGCTAATAATGAAAAAGCGATAGTAGAAAATTTAAATAGTTTCTTTAAAGGAAAAACCGCAGTAATTGTGGCACATCGATTAAGTACTGTTAAAAATGCAGATAATATAGTGGTTCTTGAAAAAGGTAAACTACTAGAACAAGGTACGCATAATGATTTAGTAGCGAAAAAAGGAGCTTATTATGAGCTAGTAAAAAACCAATTGGAATTAGGAGACTAGAAAATAATGTTGAGTTTTAATTGTTGAATAAATCTAATATCTAGCGTCTAACTTCTAAACGCTATCTATATAAAACTTTTTATCACAGCCATATAATGTCCAAGGCTGCCAAGTAATACGAATATATGCCAAATAGCATGATGGTAGGCAAATCTTTTCCATGCATAAAAAATAATTCCTAACGTGTAAAACGCACCACCAAAGGCAAGCCAGAATAGAACTACGTGTGGCACATCGTTTAATAATCTATTTGCAAAAAGTAAAATCATCCAGCCCATTGCTAGATAAATGACAGTAGAAATAGCGTCCCATTTGCCTGTAAAAAATATTTTGAAGATGGTACCTATCAATACTAATACCCATACACCAATAAGTACCATATGTCCTTTGGTATCATTAAAATAAAACAACATAAAAGGTGTATAGCTACCTGCTATTAGAAAGTAAATAGCAATATGATCAAAGGTGCGCAATACTCTTTTGGTAAGCGGATGTGAAAAGCTATGATATAATGTTGAGCATAAATACACCATCATCAAACAAAAAGAATAGATGGAGGTACTCCAAATCGCTTTCATACTGCCTGTTTTAACTGCTAGAGCTAAAGCAATAGGTACACCTACCAGACACAATAAAAAACCAATGCCGTGTGTTACAGCATTGGCTATTTCTTTTTTTACCTCTATGGAATTCATAAAGAATATTATGAGTTGAGCATCACTGGCATTACAAGCATTAATAAGTCATCATTCTCATCAGCCACTGCAGGAACTAAAATACCGGCTTTTGTAGGAAGAGAAAGTTTCATATTAATTTCATCTGTATTCAATACGCCTAGCATTTCGATAAGGAATTTAGCATTGAATCCAATTTCCATATTATCACCATCATAAGTAGCGTTAAGAGTTTCTTTAGCTTCATTGCTGAAATCTAAATCTTGTGCAGAAATATTGATTTCGTTTGCTTTGATATTTAATACAACTTGATGAGTTGTTTTATTAGAGAAGATAGAAATACGTTTCAAAGAATTTTGAAAATCATATCTACCTAAAGTTAAAGTGCTATTATTATCTACTGGAATGACCGCGTTATAATCAGGATACTTCGCATCGATTAATCGACAAATCAAATTCACATTATTAAAACTAAAGAATGCATTAGAAGCATTAAACTTAATAGTTGCTTGTGAATCATCATTTGGTAAAGTATTTTTTAATAAGTTCAACGCTTTTTTAGGTACGATGAAACTTGCTTCACTTTCACTTGTAGCGTCTTTACGTGTATAACGAACTAATTTATGCGCATCTGTAGAAACGAATGTAAGTCCGTTAGGTGATAATTTAAAGAATACGCCAGTCATAGCAGGACGTAAATCATCATTACTTACAGCAAATAATGTTTTACTAATACCATAACTTAAAACAGTTGAAGAAATATGAATAGTGCTAGTGTCTTCTGCTACAGGTATTTTAGGAAAGTCTGCTGCATTTTCACCAGTCAATTTATATTTACCATTTTCTGAAGTTAATTCAACCGCAAATGTTTTTGTATCCACCGAAAACGTTAATGGTTGTTCAGGTAATGTTTTTAGCGTATCTAATAAAATTTTTGCAGGGATTGCAATTCTACCACTTTCTTTACTTTCTACTTCTAAGCTAGTACTCATAGAATTTTCAAGGTCCGTTGCAAAAATGGTAAGCGTTCCTTTATTGATATCGAATAAAAAATCTTCTAATATAGGTAGAACGGTATTTGAACTAATTACTCCTCCTACTATTTGTAGTTGTTTCAATAATTGTGAAGTAGATACAATAAATTTCATTGGTATTAATTTCTTTAGTATCAGCAAAGATACTAATAAGATACTATTTGAATTATTAACAATCAACATTAAAAAGTTAATAACAAACATTTGGGTTACAGCAACTTATGCCTAAGTCAAAAAAAACATCTCTTTTTTATAAAAATTATCACTACGCAAATAGGTTGCGTTTTGCAATGATAGGTTTGCAGGTATAAATAAATAATTAGAAAATATGGGAGCACTTAAACAAGAAAATTATAATGTAAAAAACGCTAGTATTTACAATCCATTAGAACTACAACATATGGCTGAAAAAGTATTTAGAGAAGCCATACAAAAAGCCAATCAAAACAAAACGATAGATGCTTTAGATTTAGCACAAGAAGCTTTAGCTTATGCCAATATGAGTCAAAGCACTATTCGCATCCATATTCATCGTTTTTTAGGTTTTATTAATTTACAATTAGGCAAATTGAATAATGCGCGAATCCATTGTTATCATGCATTACAAGCTTTGAATATACGCAGTAAAAGTTATTTAGAAGACAAAGATTATTTCGAAAAAATGATGCAATTGATTGAAGTTAAAATGAAATCAACACCATTAGTTATTGTAAAATAATAATTGAAGTATAACGCAACTTCATTGCATTTTAGTAGGTACTTTTTAGTGTGAATTGATTTATTTTTTTTAGCTTTAATGTGTGAAAATTAAATCCTTTATTATCGTCTTTTCTGGTATACGTAACATCTTGTTATTAGTAGCTGTTTCTATTTTAATAGGTGTTGTTGGGTTTATGTTGATACAAGACTTACGATTTATAGATGCGCTTTACTTGTCTGTTATAACCCTTTCTACCATTGGTTTTGAAACGGTAGTTCCTCTTTCTACCACCGGAAAATTATTTATGGTAGTTTATATTTTATTTAACATAACTATTTTCACTTATGCCATTACGGTATTATCTAAATACTTGTTTAATGGCGATTTTAATAAAAATTTAAATGCTTTATTTATGAAAGAAAAAATAAATGAATTAAAAAACCATGTGATTATTTGTGGGGGAGGAAGAAATGGTACACAAGCTATTGAGGTTTTAAAAAGCAATGGAATTAAAACCGTGCTTATCGATAAAAACAAAGACATTTCAAGTATAGCTGACTTTTATATTCATGGAGATAGCACTAATGATAATGATTTAGTACAAGCAAATATTAAACAAGCACAATCTATTATTGTAGCGCTACCTAATGATTCAGAAAATTTATTTACGGTTCTTTCAGCACGTCAATTAAATCCTAGCATTAAAATCATCAGCAGAGCTTCATTAGATACTACTAGAAACAAATTGAAATTAGCAGGTGCTGATAATGTGATTTTACCCGAACATATCGGTGGTGCTTATATGGCTTCTTTAGTATTTACATCAGACATAAAAGAGTTTTTAGATATCTTATCTAATAGCTCCTCTGCTGCATTTAAAATCAAAGAAATTCAAATCAATAAAGAAATAAGCTTATTGGATTTAAAAGCTTGGGAAACTACCGGTGCAACTATTATTGGTATAAAAAAAGCAGATCAATCCTATGTGCTGAATCCTGCGCCAGACTTTATTATCAATAACTCTCATAAAATTATTGCTATAGGAAGTGAACAACAATTGTTGGCATTAGAAAATAAAACTAGCTGATTATTTTGAAATAAATATCATTACGACAAAACCTCTCTCAGTATTTTGGGTGTTTGTAAAGGTTTAAATTTCTCGACATGAAATTGAAAATATTTTTCGAGTGAATCTAACATATGAATTCGTTCAATTTTAGCTGCAATAATATTTTCTGGCTTTTCTTGTTGACTGATTTCAAACCAATATTTGCTATAGGGTTCGTGAATAGCATGAGCATGCATACTTTGTGCGGTGTAGAGTCCCTCTTGTAAATCGAAAATATTGTTTTTAGCATCATATACATTACCTGCTTCAAAACCTAATTCGCGCGCTAACGAAAGCATAAACCATATTGGAAAAACGGCTTCATCCGTATCAGTGGCATCTAATCGTAAAAAACTTTGTAATAAAAAATCGAACATGTTTTCATTTTGTTCGTGCTCTTTGATACACTGATTAAGCACTTCAAGCATATACATACAAATACTAGTTTTGACCATAGAGCCTTGAATATGCATATACATTTTGTGCAATCGTTGCTCTTTGATATGTTGTAAGTTTTTACCTGGACGATTATAGACTTGTAATTCAAGAATATTTCCTGCTTGAAATAAAGAGGCTTTGTTTTTCGATTTAGCACTTCTAGCTCCGTTTACGATATAAGAAACCAAACCAAATGAAGAGGTATAAATTTTTACGATTAAGCTTGTTTCGCCATATTTGATGCTATGCAAAACGATGCCTAATGTACTTGTTATCATAAATGAATAAGCTTACTTTTTATGTAGCACTTTGTATTGATATTTACCACATTCTAAAAAGCTTTTATAAACTTTAACATCAGGTGTATAGCCTCTTGGTGTATTTAAAATTCTATGATTGTCTGGATCGATAAGCGCATAGAATGGTTGTGTTGCCGATTTAAAATCTCTTAACGATAAATCCATCCATTTATCTCCCACTGTATTAGCAAACTTATCATTTAAAAACGGAGAAGCGAATTGTTGGTTTTTAGGTAACTCTATCTGTTCATCAACATATAATGAAGCTACGATATAATCTTTTTGTAGGATTTTATAAATCTCTGGTTTAGACCAAACATTTTCTTCCATTTTTCTACAATTTACACAAGCCCATCCTGTAAAGTCAATCATTACTGGTTTCCCTTGCTTTTTACCTTCTTCTAATGCATCTTCTAAATATAAATATACTTTCAATCCTTTTACATCATGTGTACGAGCTGTAGATCCTTTCTCATGTTTTTCTGCTTTATAAAACCAGCTATAAAATTTTGGTGGAGGAAATCCACTTACTAAATTGATGTCTTTATTAAAGTAATCCATACTTAAATATCCAGCAAAAACAATACATAAACCAGCTAATACTTTCATGAAAATAGTGCTGTGGAATGTTGGGTCTTTTTTGAATTTAAGCCAACCTAATAAATACGCTGCTGTTAACACGCATACTAAAATCCATAAGCCAATAAACAATTCTCTTTTCATAAAGCCCCATTGTTTTACCAAGTCTGCATTTGATAAAAACTTTAAGGCAAAAGCTAACTCAATAAAACCAAAAACCACTTTCAATACCGTAAGCCATCCACCAGATTTAGGTAATGCTTTTAATAGATTTGGGAACATGGCAAACAAAGCAAATGGAATTCCTAAGCCTAACCCGAAGCCAGACATCGCAGGCATGATTAGTTTAGAATTACTGATGTTTCCTAATACCAATCCTAATATTGGACCAGTACATGAAAATGAAACAATGGCTAATGTAAGTGCCATAAAGAAAATTCCAGTGATACTCCCAATATTACTTTTTTCATCTACTTTATTAGCAATAGATGAAGGCATACTAATATCATAATATCCAAATAATGAAAAAGCAAAAACAATAAATATGATAAAGAAAGCTAGGTTTACCCAAACATTCGTTGAAAGTTCGTTTAGCGTATTTCCTCCCCATCCTAAAAATACAAATGGCAAACTGAATAAGAAATAAACTAAAAAAATACTAAAACCATATAATACTCCTTTTTTAACTCCTTCCTTTTTATCGCCGCTACCTTTTAAGAAAAAGCTAATCGTCATTGGAATCATTGGTAGCGTACAAGGAAAAAACAATGCTGCAAAACCACCCAATAAACCATATAATAATGCAGTCCAAATAGACAATTCTTCTTGCACGGCTTCACCACAATCACC
>CANHVE010000044.1 GCA_947464015.1 Saprospirales bacterium
GATTCTTTAGATTGTGTAGTAATACTTTTAATTAAAAATATAGCAGCTAATCCTCCTGCTAAACTTGCTGTGAATACCGCTAGATTAAAACTTCTGAAAAAGGTTTGATATTTAATATCACAAGGGATATAAATATAAAACATAAAACTAAGTATTAAATAAACAATCAATAATCCTATTGAAAACCACTTTGTTTTTTCAACTCCTAATAGATGACTTATAGTTTTCACTTCTATTTCTTTATCGTATTCCATATCTCTAATATCAAAAGGAATGGTAAGTGCCCAAATAAATATAAAATTTATAAAAAATAATAATACATGTTGTGGTCGCACAATAACTGGATACATATCGGCATAAACAAGTACACAGGATACTGTCATGAGCGACCAAACCAATGCCACTAAAATTGTTTTTAAATAAGGTATTTGTCGTAAGGAGTGCCATTCATTTTTGTGCTTATAAATAGGGATAGCATATAATGCACTTAACAAGCCTGCAAATAAAATAATGATCATCTGCACCATAAATAATTTATAGAAACAATAGCCCGTAATAAGGGCACAAAGTATAGCCCAAATACTTAATAGTGTCTTATTTGCTCTCACATAATCTATCATTTCAGAGCTAGCATTGGGATGCTTTTCGCGCAATCCAATTAAACGGATAAATGTATACGCAGCAGTAGTTGCAAAAAAAACAAATAGTAATAAGTATTTCGAACCGAATATACTTAATTGGGTCATTTCCATATTGGGCAACCAACGAAGCGACAATAAGTTACTTAAACAAAGTAATGAGGCCGCCAAGCCTATCCAAATATTAGAAAAGCTTAGATGCTTCAATATACTTTTCATATAAGTAGTTTATAAAAATGAATTTATAAATATTTAAAATTAAATTTTGGATCTAGTTTCAATAAGGTATGATAAATTAAAAGAATGACATTCTCCACATCTTCCTTATGTACACTTTCAACGGTAGTATGCATATAACGTAAAGGCAAAGAAATCAAGGCTGATGGTGTTCCTCCATTCGCATATGCAAATGCATCTGTATCGGTACCAGTGGCTCTACTAGCAGTATCCATTTGAATGGGGATCAGTTGTTTTTTTGCTTCGTCTTTAATGATATTTAATAACTTATTATGAACTGCTGGCCCAACAGTCAATACCGGACCATTGCCACATTTTGTATCCCCTTCAATCAATTTATTAATCATAGGAGTAGTTGTGTCGTGTGTTACATCAGTTACAATTGCCACATGTGGTTTAATGGTTTGAGCAATCATCTCCGCTCCTCTCAAGCCTACTTCTTCTTGCACAGCATTAACTATATATAAAGCAAAAGGTAATTTCTTTTTATTTTGTTTTAATAGTTTAGCCACCATCGCTATCATAAATCCACCCATTCTATTATCTAAAGCACGACCTACATAATATCTATCGTTTAAGGTAATAAATTCATCTTGAAATGTAATAACATCTCCAACTTCAATCCCTAAGTCTAAAACTTCCGTTTTACTAAAACAACCTGTTTCAATACAAATATTTTTTAATTCTGGAGCCTCATCTTTTCCAGCTCTCGTATGTATAGCAGGCCATCCAAAAAAGCCGGGTATTAAACCTTTTTTAGAATGTATATACACTCGTTTAGAAGGAGCAATCATATGATCACTACCACCATTTCGTTTTACATAAATCAATCCGTCTTCAGTGATATAACTTACAAACCAAGATATTTCATCTGCATGTGCCTCTATCACTACTTTAAATGGTGCTTTCGGATTCACTACGCCATATACCGTTCCATAATTATCTACTTCATGTGTATCTATATAAGGTTTAATAAAATCTAGCCATAATTTTTGTCCTTTCCATTCAAATCCAGTTGGTGAAAAATTATTTAAATAATTTTTCATAAACTCTTTATCTTCTTTGCTTAAAAAACTTTTAAATGCTTTTTTTGTCTCTACTTTTTTAGTTGTCTTTGCCATTCAATTAATGATGTTTTGCTAAATAAATAATGTATAAAAAAAAACACCAATAGAACTAAAATGTTTATTGGTGTTTTCTAGATTGGTTTTATCCACCTATATGTTTCACAAGTGATTTTACTTGTTCTGCCCATAATTCAGATTGACTGGCTTCATCACCAGCATCTATAAACTCTTTTATGGTAAGTATTGTATCAAATGATATTTCAGATTTACTTATAGAAAATTCAATAAATTCCTCTTTAGGTGCATTTACCCATTTGTATTTTACACTTTCATCTTCATGATCTTCTACTAATGTAGCATGTTGTGTATCTCCATTCCACGTAAATGAATAATCATTTGAATTTTCTGAACACACATCACAAAACCATAAGGCTAAACAAGATGATGATTTCAAAAAGGTATATAAAATAGTAGGTGATGAACGAATCACAAACTCTAATTTCAATAATCTTCTTTTAGGATTAAGCTTTAAATAATTGTCAATCTCAGCTTGTGCTTTAATCTTAGCTAATCTTCTAACTTCGGCATAATCGATTTTAGAATGTGCTTTCTTTTGTGCTTGAGCTTTTAATTTTAATTTTTCTTTTAATGCTTTTTTCTCTTCTCTATTTAATTTAGGTTTAACCACATTTACCACCGTACCTTTGATATCTCGTGGTAAACTCAAAATCGGTTTACTACTCACATCTTCATGATGAATAGTGGCTTTACTTTTATTAGATTCTACTTTCTCCTCTTTTTTAGAAACAACTTTTTTACTTGTCTTTTTATCGACAATTGCTTTCGTTTTTTTATCTACTTTAATTGGAGCCGTTTTCTTTTTAGTAGGAGGAGCTGATATAACTTTTTTAACAGGAATTGGAGTTGCCTTACTTACTTTTTTGGCTGTAGCTTTTTGTTGAACTGGTTTCGCTACTTTTTTGGTAGGTACTTGTTTAATTGCTTTTTTAGCAATTGGTTTCGAAGTCTTTTTGATAATATCTTTCTTATTGGATTTTGCGGTAGACTTCTTAGCGGTTTTAGCTAGCGGTTTACTTGGTTTCTGAATACTTTTTTGAATCTTATTTTTAGCAACAACTTTGCTCGTTTTTTTAGTTGGAGTTGCTTTCTTAACAGTTGTTTTTACCTTACTTTTCTTTGCAATAGGCTTAACAACTTTTTTGGCAATTGGTTTAGAAACTTTCTTACTACTTGTTTTTTTCACCACTGCTTTTGCTGCTTTTTTAGCAATTGGCTTAGCCACTTTTTTCGCAATTGGTTTTTTAACACTCGTTTTTAGGTTTTTTTTAGCAACTGGTTTAATCACTTTTTTTGCTGATGCTTTAGGTGCCACCTTTTTCTTAACTACTGGCTTGGATACAGTTTTCTTCGCCACAGCTTTTTTAGCTACTGGCTTGGCTTTCTTACTTTTGTCAATCTTCGTTGATTTCTTACTGACAGGTTTTGTTGCCTTTTTAGCCACTGGCTTCAAAGGTTTTTTAGCTACTGGCTTCTTTGCGCTAGCTTTTTGTACTTTTTTCTGTGCCAACTTGATATAAAATTAAGTGAAAATGAATAAACGTGCAATTATAATTATTTTATAATGAAATCAAAATTTTATTTATCCTTTTTTTAAACTAATCTGTTCATTGCTTATTATTTATTTTATTTTTGCAAACTTTTAATGTGATAAGATATGTTTGAAAATTTACAAGATAAGCTCGAGGGTGCCTTTAAAACCCTCAAAGGACAAGGTAAAATTACCGAAATCAATATTGCTTCTACCGTTAAAGAAATTCGTAGAGCACTCGTTGATGCCGATGTAAACTATAAAATTGCCAAAGAATTTACCGATAAGGTAAAAGAAGAGGCATTAGGACAAAATGTGCTAACAGCCGTTTCGCCTAGTCAATTGATGGTTAAAATCGTGAACGATGAATTGATTAAATTAATGGGTGGAACTGCCGTAGACGTCAATCTGAAAGGCAATCCGACTATTATTCTAATCTCTGGTTTACAAGGTTCGGGAAAGACGACCTTCACCCATAAATTAGCGCATTTCCTCAAAACCAAAAAAGGCAAAAGCCCATTGATGGTTGCCTGCGATATCTATAGACCTGCCGCTATCGACCAATTAAAAGTGCTTGGAGAAGCCATTGGTATTCCGGTATACAGCGAAGCAGATAATAAAAACGCGGTGCAAATCGCTAAAAACGCCCTTGATTTCGCTAAAGTTCAAGGTTATAACACCGTTATCATCGATACTGCTGGTCGTTTGGCTATCGATGAAGAGATGATGAAAGAAATTGAAAATGTAAAAAAAGCAGTGAATCCGAATGAAACACTTTTCGTTGTGGATTCGATGACGGGTCAAGATGCCGTTAATACTGCTAAAACATTTAATGATCGATTAGATTTTGATGGGGTGGTTTTAACCAAATTAGATGGGGATACACGTGGTGGTGCGGCTTTGACTATTAAATACACCGTTAACAAACCGATCAAGTTTGTGAGCATGGGCGAAAAAGTAGATACGCTCGATGTATTCTACCCAGAAAGAATGTCGCAACGTATCTTAGGGATGGGGGATATCGTTTCGTTCGTAGAAAAAGCACAAGAACATTTTGATGAGAAAAAAGCGGCTGAACTTCAAAAGAAAATTTCAAAAAATCAATTTGACTTTAATGATTTCTTAAATCAATTGGGCCAAATCAAAAAAATGGGCAATGTCAAAGACTTATTAGGGATGATTCCTGGCGTGGGTAAAGCGATTAAAGATATCGATATCGATGATAAATCATTCAATAAAATTGAAGCTATCATTTTGTCGATGACACCTAAAGAAAGAAGTAATCCTGATTTGATGAACGGCTCACGTAGAAAAAGAATTGCAGATGGAAGTGGTAACAGTATTCAAGATGTAAATAATTTCTTAAAGCAATTTGAAGACATGAAAAAAATGATGAAAACCATGCAAGGCATGCAAGGAAAAGGCAGAGGATTGAAATTGCCGTTTTAATAACTCTTAGTAGTACTCATATATAAAATGATTCAATTTGCATTCATATTGCAATTGAGTCATTTTTTTTTGACCCATATTCTGGAAATCAACATTTATGCTTTGCTTTTCCACCTATAGTTTTTTATAGCGCAAATTCCTTACCTTTGTATTTCATACTCTAACAATAAAATATTCAATATGGCAGAATTGGTTATGCCCAAGCTAGGCGAAAGTATCATGGAAGCTAAGATACTTAGATGGTTAAAAAAAGAAGGCGACATGGTAGCGCAAGATGAAGCCGTGTTAGAAATTGCGACTGATAAAGTAGATAGCGAAGTGCCTTCTCCTTTTACTGGTAAATTGACTAAAATTCTTTTCCCTGAAGGGGAAACTGTTGAAATAGGTAAAGCAATTGCTATTATTGAAAGTGGAAGTGCTGCTGCAACGGCTACTCCTGTTGCGGCTCCTGTTGTTGAACAAACACCTGCTACTCCTGTGCAAACGCAAACTGCAGCTGTAACTGCTGCTCCTTCTGCAACTACAAGTGCTGTTTCTAATATAGATGCGAATAGATTTTATTCTCCTCTAGTATTGAATATTGCTCGTGAAGAAAAAATTAGTATGGCCGAACTAGAAGCTATCCCAGGTACTGGTGGCGGTGGACGAGTAAATAAAAAAGATATTTTAGCGTATGTAGCAAATAGAAGCAATGGAACTGCAACTACTACAACAAGTACTGCTCCAACTCCTGCTGTTAGTTCAACGCCTGCTCCTATTGAAGCTCCTAAAGCTACAAGCACCAACTATGGCGCAAATGTAGAAATCATCGAAATGGATCGTATGCGTAAATTGATTTCTGAGCATATGACCAAATCGAAACAAACCTCTGCTCACGTTACTTCTTTTGTAGAAGCAGATGTAACTAATTTGGTTTTATGGAGAGAGAAATGGAAAAATAAATTCAAACAAAAAGAAGGTGAAAACTTAACTTTCACTCCTATATTTATTGAAGCTTTAGTGAAAACCATCAAAGATTTCCCGAATATCAATTGCTCTTTAGATGGCGATAAAATCATACTTAAAAAAGATATCAATGTAGGAATGGCTGCAGCTTTACCAAGTGGTAATTTAATTGTACCAGTAATTAAAAATGCCGATCAATATAATCTTTTAGGCTTAGCCAAAAAAGTAAATGACTTAGCTAATAGAGCTCGAATCAATAAACTTTCTCCTGATGATATCAGTGGTGGTACTTATACAATTTCGAATGTAGGAACCTTCGGAAATATTATGGGTACTCCTATCATCAATCAACCTCAAGTGGCGATTATGGCAGTAGGTTCTATCAAAAAGAAACCTGTAGTAATCGAAACTGCAGAAGGAGATTATATCGGTATACGTCATATGATGTATTTATCTCACTCCTATGATCATAGAGTGGTAGATGGTGCATTAGGTGGACTTTTCGTTAGAAAATTTGCCGATTATCTAGAACAATTTGATATCAACAGAGAAATTTAATTTAGATCAAACAAGCAGAATAATTGGTAATTAAAATACTATTCTTTTACTCGTTATTTGAGACTTGTATCTAAATACTTACTACTCGTTACTATTCTTAAATGAAAAAATGTATTTGGATTATTAATCAGTATGCCGGCTCTCCTATTCATGGGATGGTTTTCCGCAACTATTATTTAGCTTCTAATTTCGAAAAACTGGATGTGAAAGCCTATGTAATTTCTGGCTCTTTTTCTCATCTATATAATCCACTACCTCCTACAACTGGCCAATTTACTTTTGAAAAAGTTAATAATGTAGATTATTGTTGGGTTAAAACGCCTACCTATGGCAAATCTGCAAGCATCGGTCGTATTTGGAGCATGATTCTGTTTATGTTGAAATTACTTTTTTTACCCACGCATAAATTTCAGAAACCGGATGTGGTAATCGTATCTTCACCCTCTTTATTTCCTGCCATCAACGGCTGGTTATTGAAACGAAAATTCAATTGTCAACTCGTTTTTGAAATTCGCGACTTATGGCCTATGTCTGTAACTCAATTAGGAAATATTAGCACCAAACACCCGCTGATTGTGCTTTTCAGCATGGTCGAAAAATTTGCTTACCAAAAAGCTGATTATGTTGTCTCTCTATTACCTAATATCGTTGAACATTTACGCAACTTAGGAATTGATGATAAAAAATTTAGATGTGTTCCCAATGGTATCGATATGATTGAAGATATGAAGGAAAAAAAAGTATCGATCTACGACTTACGTAAAAAACATGAAGGCAAATTTATACTAGGTTATACGGGTACTATAGGCACGGCAAATGCAATGGAATATATGCTTCAAGCCATGAAAAAAATCGAATTAAATACGAGTATTCAGCTGGTATTAATTGGTGATGGTGGCGAAAAAGAAAAATATATGGAACAATATAAAGACTCTAAAAACATAAGTTTTTATGATGCGGTTCCTAAGAATGAAATTCAAGCCATTATCAATGAATTTGATGTATGTTATATCGGTTGGCATAATTCCCCCTTATATCGATATGGAGTAAGTGCCAATAAAATATTTGAATATATGCTAGCTGCAAAACCTATTTTGCATTCTATCAATGCTTATAATGATCCTGTACAGGATGCTAATGCTGGAATCACAGTTGGTGCAGAAGATGTAGAAGCAATTAGTGAGGCTATTTTAAAATTACATCAAATGAGTGAAGAACAGCTAAAACAATTAGGGCAAAATGGATATAACTATGTGATCGAAAATCATAGCTATCTAAATTTAGCTAAAAAATATTTACGTTTTCTGTTCCCAGATTACCAAGGATAATCTTACTTTTGTTGATTATTCCATTTGAATAAATATTCATAAAATATATACCGACTATGATTCCATTTTCTCCTCCTCGTATTGATGATGATATAATTAATGAAGTAGTAGCTGCTTTGAAAAGTGGCTGGATCACTACCGGACCTCGTACCAAACAATTTGAAAAAGAAGTTGCCGAATATTGTGGAGTAGAAAAATTTCTGGCTGTAAATAGCTGGACGGCTGGTGCTGAAATGTTATTGCATTGGTTTGGCGTACAAGAAGGCGATGAAGTAATCGTTCCGGCTTATACTTATTGCGCCAGTGCCAATATTGTGGTGCATTGTGGTGCAAAACCTGTCATGGTCGATGTAAACGACGATTTTACAATTAATATTGAATCCGTAAGAAAAGCCATCACGTCTAAAACCAAAGTCATTCTTCCAGTAGATGTAGGTGGATTGCCCGTAAATTATGATGCTTTAATGCAAATGGTGCAAGATCCTGAAATTCAAAAATTATTTAATGCCCGCACTGCTCGTCAAGAAAAACTCAATAGAATTATGGTATTGAATGATGCGGCTCACTCTTTTGGTGCCTTATATAAAGGCAAACGAATTGGAACATCATGCGATTTCACCGTATTTTCTTTTCATGCAGTCAAAAACTTAACAACTGCCGAAGGAGGTGGTATTTGCATCAATATGCCTAAACCATTTGATAATGAGGAATTGTATAAAGAATTAAATATTTATTCACTACATGGTCAAAGCAAAGATGCTCTTGCTAAAATGCAAAAAGGCGCTTGGGAATATGATGTGATTGATGCCGGCTATAAATGTAACATGACGGATATATTAGCTAGTATTGGACTGATTGAGTTGAGACGATATGATGCACAAACACTAAAAAGAAGAAAAGAAATTTTTGAAGCATATCAGAATGCTTTCAGTAAAATGGATTGGGCCATTACTCCTATATACAAAGATACTGATAGAGAGTCTTCTTATCACTTATATTTACTGCGTATCAAAGGCTTTAATGTAAGCAAACGAAACGATATGATTCAACGTATTTTCGATAAAGATGTAAGTGTGAATGTGCATTATAAACCACTTCCATTATTAACTGCTTACTCTAGTAGAGGATATGATATGAGCGATTATCCAAATGCACAAGCATTATGGGAAAATGAAATTTCATTGCCTGTATTCTACGATATGAGCGATGCACAATTGCAAGAAGTGATTGATGCCGTGATTAAAAGTTATGAAGAAACCATTTAATACATGAAACGAATTTTTGATTTATTCTTTTCTACTATTGGTTTAATATGCTTAAGTCCTTTGCTATTGCTGATTGGTATTGGTATTGTACTCGAAAGCAAAGGAGGCGTGTTCTATCGACAAGAGCGAATTGGCAAAGATGAAGTTCCTTTTCGATTATTTAAATTTAGAAGTATGCGTCCCGATAGTGATAAGAAAGGTCTGCTCACAGTGGGTTCGCGCGATAATAGAATTACTAAAATGGGTTATTATATTCGCAAATTCAAATTAGATGAATTGCCTCAATTGCTTAATGTCATCATTGGCGATATGAGCTTAGTTGGACCTCGTCCAGAAGTTAAAAAATACACTGATTTATATACGATTACTCAAAAAAAAGTATTGAGTGTAAAACCAGGTATCACCGATTGGGCTTCTCTGGAGTACTTCGAAGAAAGCGATTTACTGAGCAAAAGCGCAGACCCTGAAAAAACGTATATTGAAGAGGTGATGCCTGCTAAATTAAAAATAAATGAAAAATATATTTTGAATCATAATCTAGTAGAAGATATTAAAATTATTCTACTCACCATCAAACGTATTTTTATCAAATAATCGTTTCGTATTTTTTTTCGCCACCAACAATAGTTGCAAGTGCTTTCGATTTCAAAATTTGACTTTCATCACAATGAATCAAATCAGTATCAAGTATTACAAAATCTGCGTTTTTGCCCACTTCTAAACTTCCTTTATCTGCTTCTTCAAATTGTGCATAGGCAGCCCAAATAGTCATGCTTTTTAAGGCTGCTTCTCTACTAATTTTTTGGCTAGGATCAAATCCTCCTTCAGGTATTCCTTCATCACTTTGTCGGGTGATGGAAGCATAAAATCCGCGCAATGGATTGGCTTTCTCAATAGGAAAATCACTGCCATTGACTATATAACCACAAGCATCCAAAAGATCTTTCACTCGATATGATTTTTTCATCCGCTCCGCTCCTATCCTATGGATGGCCCAGGTATAATCACTCGTACCATGTGTGCTTTGTATACTAGGCACAATCTGATACTCTTTTATATCTTGAACATCTTCTTCATCTAACATCTGCATATGCTCTATTCGCCAGCGATTCGTCGATTGTTTAGATAAAAACTTTTTATATACTTGTATAATGCGCTTATTGGCTGCATCTCCTATGGCATGTGTAATCATTTGTAATTGATGGTCGATACAAAATTGTGCTTCTACTATCCAATATTCATCCGATTCGAGCAACATCCCTCTATTCTCTTTATCATCACTATATGATTCTAACAGTGCAGCACCTCTCGAACCTAAAGCTCCATCTGCAAAATGTTTTGTAGCATTGATATGTAATTGATGTTTTTTATAAGCTCCATTCTCAGCTAAATACTGCTTATTTTCCTTACTCGGAACCATCATGCCATACACTTGTAGACGCAATTGATTCGATTCGTTTAAATGTTTATATACCTCAAAATCTTCATAGGTCATAAAGGCATCGCCCACACTGGTCAATCCATACGACAAACATACATCCGACGCTTTTAGAATATAGTTTGATTTGGTAGTGCTATCTGGTTTCACAAATTCTAATACATGATACAATGCTTTATCGTATATGATACCCGTGGCTTCCCCATCTTTTAATTCCACTTGTTTTTCAGCTATAAAATGTGCTTGAACTACTTGAGTGAGTTCTATCGCTTTTTGATTGATTAACCCTACATGACTATCAATTCGAATTAATAAAACAGGAATATCTGGAAATAACTGATCTAATATTTTTTTGTTTGGCAATTCTTTATTGGACCAGTCATTTTGATTCCAACCTCTACCTAATAACCAAGAAGAACTATTCGTTTCTTGAAATGTTTTACAACGCTCTATTACTTCTTCAAAAGAGCTTGTTTGATATAAGGGGGCTGTAAAATAACTTTTACCTAAATCAATAAAATGACAATGTGGATCTATAAATCCGGGATATATAAACGCATTCTTACAATCAATGCGCTCCTTAATTTCTATAGTTGGAATCGCTGCAAGTGTTCCTACGAATATGATTTTATTTGATTCAACAATCAATGCATCTGCTGTTTCAAAGGATTCATTAACCGTATAAATTTTAGCATTATAATATAGAATTGCCGACATATAAACTTATTAAATTTTACTCATAGCAATCATCAATTGCTCTATTTTTTTTCTCAAAACAGCATTAGTGCAAGTATAATTATTAAATATCATACAAAAAGTAAGTTGCTTGCCACTACTCGATTGTACATAGCCCGTATAAGAAATTCCTCTTTCAACCGTACCACTCTTAGCGATAATTTTACCTGCCGCATTCGTCCCCACACATAAACTTTTTAAGGTACCCGACTCGCCCGCTACCGCTAAAGAATTTTTAAATGTGTTATAATAATTTTCTTTACTAATCTCATATAATATTTGGGCAAAATGATAGGGACTAATCGCATTATGTCTGCTCAAGCCACTACCATCTTTCATATAAAAACCATCAAGATCAACTCCCTTTGATTTCCAATATTGATTTATAATTTGTATCCCATCAACCACTGTTGCCATTCCATTTTTTTCTTTCGAAATAGTTTTCAATAAACTTTCTGCATACAAATTCAAACTCATTTGATTCGTAGCCGTAATGATATCTTTTAAAGGCGGAGAAACATAAGTATATAAATTATTCTTTTCAATCGGTTTACTGGCATCAAAATTTTGTGCTGTTTTATCAGTAGCTGGAAAACTACTTACTTCAATTCCACTTGCAGCAAGCTTTTCAGTAAGTAATGATGCAAAATAAAATGGAGGATCAGGCATACTTCCTTTTACTTTGATAGAAGCATTTAAAGGCACTGGACCATTTAATAATCGAGTATTATTATATGCTTCCCCAAACACATAAGCATCATCTCCATTATTCACTGTATCCGTACAATAAAATTCATTTATTAAATGAAGAGATGGTATGACTGGACTAACTTCAATATGGGGAGCTTGATTGTTTTTAGTTGGGTTGCATTGTATCACAAACTCATTATCTCTAATATTAAAACCAAAAGTACCTGCTCCATAATTATTGCCTATGTCTGACCAATTCCAAGTTATAGGAGTTGGGAAACCATTAAAACAAGAGGCATCCACAAGTACACTTCCTTCAATCTTTTGTATTTCAAACTTCTTTAATACTCCTATAATATTTGAAGTAAATGTCTCTTCACTAATCGATTGATCCATTTTGCTAGAACCTATTGTAGGATCACCACTGCCTTCAATAATGATATTGCCTTTTAAAATATGATTCTGTA
Organism: Saprospirales bacterium; assembly: GCA_947464015.1. Classification (GTDB taxonomy): domain Bacteria; phylum Bacteroidota; class Bacteroidia; order Chitinophagales; family CAMDFR01; genus CAMDFR01. Next base: position 12,427 of record CANHVE010000044.1, read on the forward strand.
TTTGCCCATCATAATATACTTGCGTTTTGTATGTATAATCAGCACCTAAGAGAGCTAAAGCACTAGAAGTAGTAATGGTTTTTGTAGAGGAGGCAGGTATTAAAGAAACACTTTTATCTTTATCTACAAGTATGTTACCATTGCTATTATCAATAATACATATTCCCCAACTAGCATGTTGTAAGGCAGAATCTATTTTTAACTTTTCAATTACCTCATTCGTATTTTGTAATTGCGAAAAGGAGACTTTAACGAAAAACAAAAAGATTATAATGAAATATTTAGTCATCTATGTAGTTTAATTTCTAAAGATGAAAATTACGATTTACTCTGATAAAAATCAAATTACTTTATTAACTCGATACGATGTGATACTGTATCTATAGCACTAGGATCTTGAATAATACGAATGATTTCCAATGCTACATCATCTGGTGAATACAATTTATTTTGCTCTTTCAATTCAACAAACTTATCCATTCTGCTGAATTTATTACTGCTAGTATTTCGAATATCATCTTGCATTTTGGTATCTACAACACCTGGTGCTATATTATGTATCCTAAATCCAGTATCTACAATTTCTTGCTCTTTATGTATGATATCCGAAAACATTTCTAAACCTGCTTTAGAAGCACAATAAGCTCCCCATCCATCATAAGGCGATTTAGAAGCTCCGCTACCAATATTGATAATAGTTTTAGGTAATTCAATCGTTTTATATTTACGCATAAATTTATTACACAATATAATCGGTGCTACTAAATTTACTAATAAGGTAGACGCTAATCGATCATCTGATAAATTCCCTATATAATCAATCTCCCCTAATACCGCAGCATTATTAATTAAAGTAATACTTTTGGCATTGTTAATATTCGGGAAATCATAATTCAACACATTTACAACAGACGACAAATCGATATGCTTATGACTATAATTGGAACGCTCGAATTCTAAATGACGTGCAAAACCAATCACAAAATTGTTTTTAATATTAGTCAATTGTTTAGTCAATGCATAACCTAAACCACTGCTTGTTCCTGTAATAAAATAATAATCTAACACCTCTATTTTTTTTGTTTTTTTTTAAATCCTTGCACTTCTATTCCGTAATAAATGATCTGCCAATACTAAGGCAGTCATAGCTTCAACTATTGGTACCGCTCTTGGTACTACACAGGGGTCATGTCTTCCTTTCATTTGCATCATTAACGGATTTCCTGCATTATCTATTGTCTCCTGTTCTTTAAAAATAGTGGAAGTAGGCTTAAATGCTACATTAAAATATATATCCATGCCATTGGATATCCCACCTTGAACGCCACCAGAATAATTAGTCTTTGTTTTTATTTGATCCCCTTCTTTATAAAAGATATCATTATGCTCACTGCCTTTCATTTTTGTACCTGCAAATCCACTCCCTATTTCAAATCCTTTAGTTGCATTAATACTCAACATCGCTTTCGCTAAATCTGCTTCTAATCTATCATATACGGGTTCGCCTAATCCTACAGGCACCTGTTTCACTACACAAGTAATCACACCACCCAAGGAATCGCCTTCTTGTTTAGCTTCTTCAATAGCAGCAATCATTTGCTCACTTATGGTCTGATCTGGACAGCGAACTAAACTGCTTTGAACCGAATTTAAATCTAATGTTTCATAGTGCTTTGTACAACTAATCGTTCCTATTTGCGATACATACGCAACTATTTCAATTTTATAATGATTTAATATCATTTGAGCGATTGCCCCACCAATCACTCGTGCAATAGTCTCTCTAGCACTCGATCTACCTCCACCAGCAATATCTCTTATCCCATATTTCATATCATAGGTATAATCGGCATGCGAAGGTCTGTAGGCTTGTTGTAATACCTCATAATCTTTTGATTGCGCATCTATATTCGGCACAAAAAAAGCGATGGGTGCACCAGTAGTTATTCCATTAGATATACCTGATTGTATTATATATGAATCGGTCTCCGCTCTAGCACTAGTGATAGAAGATTGACCTGGTTTACGACTTGCTAATGCATTTTGTATTAAAGATTCATCAAGTGTCAATCCAGCAGGACATCCATCTATTACAACTCCTATACCTTTACCGTGAGATTCACCATAAGATGTGATACGAAAAATTTGACCAAAACTATTCCCCGACATTAATGCAAATCTACAAAGTATTCCTCAATACATTCAACTAAAACTATATTTTTGTAAGATAAAATATCATTTACATGAAGACGCTATTCATAAATATCAAGCAATTATTGCAAGTGTATGAACAAAATCCAAGTATTATATCTGGATTAAACATGAATACGGTTCCTTCTATTCAAAATGCCTATTTATTAATCGAAGACGATAAAATAGTACAATATGGTAGCATGGATTCGAATCTACCAAATGCTGATAAAATTATCGATGTACATGGTAAAACCATATTTCCTTCTTGGTGCGACTCCCATACCCATATCGTTTTTGCTGCTACTCGCGAAGAGGAATTCTTGATGAAAATTGAAGGAAAAAGTTATGAGGAAATTGCTGCAGCTGGTGGAGGAATTTTAAATTCTGCTCGTAAAGTGGAAGCCGCTACTGAAGAAGAATTATTTATTAGCGCTTCTAATCGCTTACATCAATTGATTCGATTAGGCACCGGAAGTATTGAAATTAAAAGCGGATACGGTTTAAGTACAAATGCGGAATTAAAAATGTTGCGTGTGATAAAAAAATTAAAAGCACATTTTCCTATTCCTATTAAAGCTACTTTCTTGGGCGCTCATGCATATCCTGCTATCTATAAAGAAAACAAAGAGGCTTATATTCAATTAATTATCGACGAGATGTTGCCTCGTATTCATCAAGAACAATTAGCAGATTATGTTGATGTATTTTGCGAAGAAGGATTTTTCAGCACAGTAGATACGGCGCGAATCCTTACTGCTGCTGCCACTTACGGATTAGCACCAAAAATACATGCCAACCAATTAAATGTTTCTGGAGGGGTACAAGTAGGTGTTGCCCATCAAGCCATATCTGTCGATCACCTCGAATGTATGGATGAAGCTGCAATTCAATCATTGAAAGGCAGTAACACGATTGCAACACTTTTACCTTCCTGTTCTTTTTATTTAGGAATACCATTTGCACCAGCTCGTGCATTAATGCAAGAAAATATTCCTGTAGCGCTTGCTAGCGATTACAATCCAGGTAGTACTCCAAGTGGTAATATGAATTTTTTATTTTCTCTTGCTTGTATCAAACTAAAAATGAAACCGATGGAAGCATTAAATGCTATGACCATCAACGGCGCTCATGCCATGCAAGTAGCAGATAGCGTGGGTTCTATTACAGTGGGCAAAAAAGCTAATTTTATTATCACTAAAGAAATTCCATCTATTACTTATGCAGCTTACTCTTTTGGAGAAAATTGTATTGAAAATGTGTATATTAATGGGAGTCAAATTATTTAGGTTTTGGCAAATTAAAATAGAAGGTTGAACCTTCACCCACTTTTGAAATAACACTTATTGAACCACCAAGATTTTCTACAATCTGTTTACAGATGGACAAGCCAATGCCCGTGCCTTCATACTCACTTTGATTATGCAATCGCTTAAAAACAATAAAAATCTGATCTTTGTATTTTTCATCAATTCCAATTCCATTATCTGAAATAGAGAAATAATAATTATCTTCATTTTCTGTATAATCTATAGATACAGTAGGAATATTAGATTTATTGTACTTGATTCCATTTTGTATCAAATTTGAAAACAAATTGTACATCATGGTTCGATGTGAAAATATTTCTGGAAATTCCTTCTTTAAAACTATATTAGCATTTTTATCTTTGAAGAATGTTGCGTTATTTTTAACAATATCATTAATAACTTCATTCAAACTAATTTTGACATATACTGATTTATCTACCTCAGATGTGGTGTATAATAATACATCGCCTACAACATTGTATAAATAGTTGGCTGATTTAATACATGATTCTAGCAAATCCTTTGAATCTTGATCTAATACATTTTCATTCTTTTTTCTTGTCAATTGTAACAAAGAATTAATATTACGTAATGGTGATTTTAAATCATGTGAGGTAATATAAGCAAATTGTTTGAGTTCTTCATTAGACTTTTCTAACTTCAACATATACTGTTTCAACATAATCTCAGCCTCTTTTTTCAATGTACTATCAACAGAGTAGCCTATATATCTAAGTCTTGTACCTAAATCATCTATATATAGAAGTGTCTTATCCGTATATTTTTTTTGACCACCAGGGGTGGATATAAGCTCTTCCATATGTCCATATTTCTGATTACTATTTAATGATCTGTAAAATTCAAAACGATTATTTGCTATACTTATATCTTTATTACGAAACTTCACATATTCATAGTCATCTTTTCCAATCAGCCATTCTCTTATTTGATCATCTTTTATTGCCTCTTTATTTATAAATCGATAATTGAATTGATCATCCATTACAATAATTTCTACAGGTAATGAATTCAATATTGTACTATAAAATTTCTCTTGAAAAACAATTTCTTTCTCTATCAGTATATTCTCATAATAATTAAATAACATAAATGTGCTCAGAAAAAAAATTAAATAATAGGGTACTGAATCTTTAATAACCAAAGCATAATCGTGAAACAATATGAAATGATTAAGTAAATCTACTCTATAGTTATAAAAGGAAAAAAGAAAAAATATAGTTGAGACAAATATGAACAACAATAATTTTTCTTTATGATCAAACACTAAAAATATTTGAACTATGAGAGGGATGATCATCAGAATCAAATTTGATTCTTTACCAAAAATAACAGA
>CANHVE010000045.1 GCA_947464015.1 Saprospirales bacterium
GAAGTTCTTTGTTTAATACAGATAGAATTGATCATCTATATCAAGATCCACATATAGATAATAGAAATTTTATTTTGCATTATGGAGATTTGACCGATTCAACTAATATTATTCGAATCATTCAAGAAGTACAGCCTGACGAAATTTATAATTTAGGGGCCATGAGCCATGTGAAAGTAAGTTTCGATATGCCCGAATATGTTGCCAATGTAGATGGATTAGGAGCATTAAGGATATTGGAAGCAGTTCGATTTTTAGGTTTAACTAATAAAACAAGAATATATCAAGCATCTACTTCTGAATTATATGGTTTAGTTCAAGAAATTCCGCAAAGCGAAAAAACGCCCTTCTATCCTCGTTCACCTTATGGCGTAGCTAAAATGTATGGATTTTGGATTACCGTTAATTACAGAGAAGCATATAATATGTATGCTTGTAATGGAATTTTGTTTAATCATGAAAGCCCTTTAAGAGGAGAGACTTTTGTTACTCGAAAAATTACAAGAGCTGTAGCTAAAATTGCTTTAGGGATGCAAGATACGATGTATATGGGAAACCTTGATGCACAAAGAGATTGGGGGCATGCTAAAGATTATATCGAAGCTATGTATTTGATTTTGCAACAAGATAAACCAGAAGATTTTGTTATTGCAACGGGTATCACAACACGTGTACGAGAGTTTATCCGCATGGCATTTGCAGAATTGAAAATTGAAATTGCATTTGAAGGCATTGGTGAAAATGAAATTGGTAAAGTGGTAAACTGTACTGGTGATTATCAAGTAGCCATAGGACAAGAGGTAGTAAAAGTAGATAAAAATTATTATCGACCTACAGAAGTTGATTTGCTTATTGGTGATCCAACTAAAGCTCATACAAAATTAAATTGGAAACCCAAATATAATTTGCAATCATTGGTAACAGAAATGGTTCAATCTGATTTAAAACTTTTCCAAAGAGATAAGTATTTATTAGAAGGTGGTCATCACACCATGAATTACTACGAAAAAGATTAATGGAAAAGCAAGCCAAAATATATATTGCTGGACATAATGGTATGGTTGGTTCTGCTATTCATAGAAAGTTATTAGCGGATGGATATACCCAATTTGTAATGAGAAGTTCTCAAGAGTTAGATCTTAAAAATCAAGCTGCCGTATTTGAATTTTTTGCAACTGAAAAACCAGAATATGTTTTTTTAGCAGCAGCTAAAGTGGGCGGAATTGTAGCTAATAATAATTTTAGAGCGGAGTTCATTTATGATAATATAACGATGCAAAATAATATCATACATGCAGCGTATATGAATCAAGTAAAAAAACTTATGTTTTTAGGATCCTCTTGTATTTATCCTAAGTTGGCTCCTCAACCAATGTGTGAAGATGCTTTATTAACAGGCTTATTAGAGCCAACTAATGAACCTTATGCCATCGCTAAAATAAGTGGTATTAAAATGTGTGAAGCTTATAGAGATCAATATGCGTGTAATTTTATTAGTGTAATGCCAACCAATTTATATGGTACTAATGATAATTATAATTTACAAGATTCACATGTATTGCCTGCTTTAATTCGGAAATTCCATGAAGCTAAAATAAATGGAAATCCTAGTGTAGAAATATGGGGTACAGGTTCTCCCAAAAGAGAGTTTTTACATGCAGATGATTTAGCTGATGCTTGTGTGTTTTTAATGAATAACTATAACGATAAGCCATTTGTCAATATTGGGAGCGGTGAGGATATTAGTATAAAAGAAGTGGCTTTACTAATAAAAGATATTGTAGGCTATACTGGAAATTTAGTTTTTGATACTACAAAACCTGATGGAACTCCACGTAAATTAATGGATGTAACTAGATTACATAAATTAGGATGGAAGCATAAAATAAAATTAGAAGAAGGATTAAAATTAGCGTATCAAGATTTTTTAAATGGACGAGTTCGTAAATCATAATTAGATGAAAAAATATATTGGAATTTCTTTATGTATACTAGTAATTACTTTAGGAGCATGTAAAGATGGATTTAAAAACAAGTTTGCGGCAGATAATAAATTTGTTTCTGAAGAAGGAAAATTTAAAGTTAGCTTCCCTAATACACCAAAAGCAAGCAGTGAGGTGATTCCTTATACAACAGGTAATTTTACCATTCCTATACATATGTTTTTAGATGAAGAAACACCTATCAAAACAGCAGTTATTTATGCCGATTATCCAAAAGGAATATTAAAAGGTACAGATAACAATGCTCAAAAAGTATTGAGTGGTGCCAAAGAAGGTGCATTAGGTAGTTTAGCAAACAATATGGGTAGTTATGTAGTACAAAGTCAAAAAGATATTGTTGTAAATGAACATCCAGGAATAGTTTTTAATGCAAAATTCGAAAATGGATTATGTGTGATATATGAATTAGTATTGGTGAATGACCGCTTATATCAAGTAAGAATGTTTACTGAAAAAGATTACCCTAAAAAAGAGATTTCCGATAAGTTTTTTAATTCATTTGAAATAACGGAATAGATAGATGACAAATTCAAAAAAAAATATACAAATAGCATTACAAGAATTATTATGGATGTTGTTAATTGCAGTAATTAACTTTATTATTTTATATCCAATCATCAACCTAGGTACCTATAAATTTTTATGGACAACAATCATGTTTATCTCCATAGCTTTGTTATACGCACGATGGTTAGTCTATTTTAATGATTTATTTTATTTGAAAAATAAATGGGTAAAAATTGGTATATTTTTAATCAATTTTCAATTGATTATTTATAGTTTGAGTAAGCTTCAAGACATCATACCATTATGGGAAACACAATCTTTGATGGAGTTTTTATATCATGTAAAAAAAGCAGTAAGCAATACTGAAACAGTTGATTATTTAAACTATATCAAAAATGTAGTTTTATTATCAGGCATATCTTGTTGTGTAGCTGCTTTATTTTTAAGCATCAGAATATTTAGTTCTTTTTTTACAGCAAACCGAATGCGTAAAAAGGAAATGTTAGAAGATTTATAATTATTAAAAAAAAATTTATGATTTCAGAAAAATTTTCCGCTTTAAACTATCAAAAACAAGATTATAATATCTACGAGTCAGCATTTAAAAAACATTTAAAAGCTTTCGAAGAAGCTACAACTGTTGAGGAGCAACGAGATGCTATGCGTGAAATTTATAAATTAGGAGATATATTCTCTACGAATAGTAGTTTAGTTTATATTCGTCATAGTGTGAATACAAATGATGCGTTTTATGAAGCAGAACAAACCGCATTAGACAATATGCGTCCTATGATACAAAATTTAGATTTGATGTATCATAAAGCACTAACTAATAGTAAGTTTAAAAATGAATTAATTGACATATTTGGACAACAATTATTTGATAAGGCTGCATTAACTACCAAAACAATTAACGAGAATATCATTGAAGAGTTACAGGAAGAAAATAGATTAGTGAGTGAATATGATAAACTAATTGCATCAGCATCTATATTATTTGAAGGAGAAGAACGTAATTTAAGTGGATTTGCACCTTTTATGCAAAGTACCGATAGAGCTATGCGTAAAAAGGCTACTGATGTAAGATGGTCTTGGTATGCTTCTAATAAAGAACAATTAGATACTATTTTTGACAAGTTGGTTAAGATAAGACATAACATTGCTTTGAAATTAGGATACAAAAACTTTATTGAAGTGGCTTATGCTCGAATGGGTAGAACAGATTATGGAGCAAAAGAAGTAGCTGTTTTTAGAAAAAGTATTCATGAAAATATTGTGCCTTTAGTAGTAAAATTAAAAGAACGTCAAAGAAAAAGATTAGGCTTAGACCGACTCGAGTATTATGATCAATCGTTTATGTATAATAGCGGAAACCCAACACCTAAAGGTGATCCAGATTGGATATTAGAAAATGGGAAACGCATGTATGATGAATTATCTGAAGAAACAAAAGAGTTTTTCTCTTTTATGACTCAATATGAATTAATGGATTTAGTGAATAAAAAAGGTAAACAATCTGGCGGATATTGTACTTTTTTACCTACTTATAAAGCACCTTTTATATTTAGTAATTTCAACGGAACATCTCACGATATAGATGTGCTAACTCATGAGGCTGGTCATGCATTTCAAGCATATAATAGCAGAGATTTTGAAGTGAGTGAATATTATTGGGCCACCAGTGAATCAAGTGAAATCCATAGCATGAGTATGGAATTTTTTACTTGGAGTTGGATGGAATTATTTTTCAAAGAGGATACGGCAAAATATAAATTTGAACACTTAGCAGGTTCTTTAAATTTTTTACCATACGGTACTGCGGTGGATGAGTTTCAACATGTGATTTATGAATTTCCAGAGATGACTCCAAATGAGCGAAATAAAGCTTGGAGAGAAATTGAAAAAAAATATTTGCCATTTAGAAATTACGACGGTATCGAGTATTTGAATAATGGAGGCTTTTGGCAACAACAAGGTCATATCTATGCTTCACCATTTTACTATATCGATTATGTATTAGCCCAAGTATGTGCATTTCAATTTTGGGTACGAATGCAAAATGATTTTAAAAATGCATGGAAAGATTATGTTACTCTTTGTAAAGCAGGAGGAAGTAAACCCTTTTTAGAATTGGTACAATTAGCAAAATTAAAATCTCCATTTCAAGAAGAAACAATAAAAAATACAATCGAAAACATTACTGCTTGGTTAGATAGTCAGGACGATTCAGCTTATTAATACTAAGAAATTTTCTTTATTGGAACTTCTTTGTCGACCTTGGTAGTATTCTTTTGCTTGTTTAAAGCGGCTCCTTTATTATATAAATATTGTATAATACCAAATAAAGTAAAGAAATATACGAATGCAAAAATCGTATGAGGTAATTGCCAATCTATCTCTGTAAAAATAATAACAATAGGAATTGATATTAATGATAGGGCTAATAAAATCACCGCTACATAATTATCTTTTAGTCCTAAAAATGCTAAGTGATGAGTTATATGATCGCGACCCCCAACGAACGGTGATTGACGTCTCAACAAACGTCTTATAGTTACTGTAGTTGTATCAATTAATGGGATTATAAATAATAACATTGGTATAACAAACTGACGTACTTGAAAATTACCACCATAAGGATCACGTTCATTCCAAATACTTAAAATACTAATAGAAGCTAAAAAGACACCTAAAAACATACTTCCAGTATCTCCCATATACATTTTAGAAGGATTCCAATTAAATAATAGAAAGCCTAGTAAACTTGCTAAAACGCCAATTAATAAAAAACATATATCGTTTGTGATTAAATTCTTAGTAAATAAAAAAGTAAATATACCTACGATGATAGAAGCTGAAATAGAAGTTGAAATACCATCCATATTATCTAACATATTAATCGAATTCATCAATCCAATAACCCATATAGTAGTAAAAATAAAGTTGATGGAATCTATATTAGAAATTGGTAATACCACACCCGTTGCAATAAGTATAAAGGCGCAAGTAAATTGACCAATTAACTTCACTAAAGGATTTGTATTATATGCATCATCAGCTAAACCAATAATAAAGCCTAGGCATGAAGCACCAGCAACACCTAATAATTTTATATTAAATGGATTAGCTGTATTAATTATGGTATCAGGAATAATACCTAACATAGAAAAAGAGAGTAAAAAAGAAATGAAAAAGGATATACCGCCTAAAGCAGGCTTTTTAGTACTAGACCATCTGATTTCTTTATTATCATCTGATTCATTTCGAATTCCAAAATTTCTATAGTATTTTAAAAACAACCAATTGATTAAAACTGAAAAACCAAATGATAATATGAATAGTACGATATAAATAATTAATCGAAAGTTTTCCATTCTTTGCTTGAAGTTTTAGGTTTAATACGTAATCTAGATTTTAGTTTTTGAAACCAAGTTTGTTTTGCTTTCGGATTAGAATCAGAATAATATCCATACCCATAACCGTACCCATATCCATACCCGTATCCATACCCGTATCCATAGTTTTTGCTGTATTTAGCAGCATACTCAGATGGACCATTACCAAAGTCGTTTAATACAATGGAGAAGTTGATATTATTTTCGGTTCGAAGTTTATTGATGTTTTGTAAAAATTCTCTTTTTGAATAACCAGCACGTACTACGTAGATTGGATAATCTACTTTTTTCATAATATCTAGTGCATCAGTTACAATACCTACAGGAGGTGTATCTAAAAATATATAGTCATATTTTCCGCGTAATTCTTCTAATACCTCGCTCATTCTATTTGATAAAATAAGCTCTGAAGGATTTGGTGGTATTGGTCCACAAGGAATTACATCTAAATTTTTTATTCCAGAAGGGAATATACATTCATCTAGTGTATTTTGTCCTGATAAAATAGTACTCATACCAATCGTATTTTCTAAACCAAATACTCTTGCAACCCTAGGTTTTCTCAAATCTATATCAATAATTACAACTTTGTAATCTAACATACTAAATATAGCAGATAAATTTAATCCAATAAATGTTTTTCCTTCTCCAGGTACTGTAGATGTAGTAGCAATTACCTTACTCTTATTCTCTGAAATAATAAATTGAAGGTTCGCACGTATAGAACGGAATGATTCAGTAATGGATGATTTTGGATCTTTAACTACTACAACTTTAGAATATTCCATAATTTCTTTATATTTAGGAACTGCTCCTAAAATATTGTTCGGAATTTTCTTTTTAATTTCATCAATACTAGTTATTGAATTGATATTTAAATAACGTAATAATATTAATAATAAACCCAATAAAACACCTATAATAACACCAAATAAACGAATCATTAGAATGTTAGGTTTAATACTTTTACCAACTTTTGTAGGATATTGTAAAATTAAGAAGTCAGATAATACAGATGCAATCAATATTTCATATTCTGATTGTTTAGCACTAATGTTTTGAAGATTTGAACGCAATGCATCCTTTTTATCTTCTAAAGCAATCATTTTATTATTATATACAGGAAGGCCAACCAATTCGGTTTTAGCACCACCTCTTTTAGCATTTAAAGAAGCTAATTCATCTTTATTTTTATTAATCATGCTCTCTATTCGAACACCCAATTGTCTTTTTAATAATTGAATTTTTTCATCAATTAATTGAAGTTGTGGATGTGATACTGTTAGATCAAGCATCTTATTCCTTTTTTCTTCCTGTAATTTTTGAATTTCGATTAATTCATCTAATTCTAATTCCGTTCGAGCTTTTATATCTGTAATTAATAAGCTAGTAATTTCATTATTCTTTTTAAGATAGTCATTAATAATTATTAATGATTTACGTTGTTCGATTAAAGCATCTTCATTTAAATCGTACTCATTTATAGATTTTGTTTTTTCTACAATTTCGTTTTCAGCACTAATGATACCTTTCTCTTTTATTGCATTTTCTAGTGAATCTTCTACTAAACTGTATTGAGTATTTACTTTATCTACTTGAGATTTAATAAAGGTTATAACATTTTGAAATCGTTCAGCTTTTCTAGTTTTATTATACGTAATAAAATTCGTTAATATCAATCGTAGTATATCTTGTGCTTTCTCTGGTACTTCATCATTATAGGTGATAATGATGGTATTAAATTTTTCATTAATGGGATTAACCGTTAGATTTCTTAAAATATCACTTACCAAGTCCTCTTTACTCATTTTTGTAATAAAGTAATCCCTATTAACATCTATATTATAATTAGTAGGCTTTTCAATTAAAATACTAAAGTTTTTGTCTGTATAATTTTCATTGATACCAATAATCTTTTTATAAAGAACTTCTCTGTATTTATAACTTAGTTCGTATCTGTTTCTACTGATAAAATGAACGTAAAAACGACAGTTATAAAATTCATTATTAACTATATTTAATTTTGCTATGAAAGGTTTGTTTTTATATATCTCCGAATTATATATATTCAATCTGCTTTTTTCAAAATATTGTGTTTGCAAATCCATAGTATCAATTATACTATTTATAAATGGTTTTGAACGCATCAGTTCCATTTCTCTATTTACCGTTCTATCGTCATCTATTTGTGTGATATCTTGAATTCCAAATACTTGTTCTGATTCTTGTTTTTGTATAATTAAACTAGAGCTTGATTGATAAATCTTAGGCGTATATTTAATGTAAAAATGCGCCATGGAAGAAAAAAGAATAACAAAAATAATAGTAGGTATAACAGACCTTTTAACAATATGAAGAAGTAAATTTATATTGATATCTTCTAAAGGATTATTTATTTCGTATTTTGAGTTTTGTTCCATTATTTTTTAAAAGAAGTAATTAATACTACTGTAGTGACTAATGAGGTTAATAACGAAACTATGGTTGTAACTTCTCTTAATGAATCTGTGAAGATTCTTCTCCTAGGTTCCAAATAAACAATATCGTTAGATTGTAAAATAATATCTGAAGTAATTAATCCATTAATCGTAGATAAATCGATATTGTATACAGTTGGATTTTTTAAATCTCCTCTTATAATTTTAATTTTATAAGCTTTTAAATCTTTGTCAACTCCACCTGATTGTGCAAGTACTTCAATTAAATGTGTGGGAGTTTGGTTTAATGAAACTACAGCGCCTGTATAACCTTTAAATAAAAAAACTCTTCTATTGGTTACGTTTACAACTACAAAAGGATCTACATAAAGTCTACTCAATTCATTTTCAAGAGCTTTCTTCAAATTATATGCATTGAACCCTTGCGCATAATACTCACCAATAATAGGAAGTGAAACATATCCATTAGGTTTAATTATATATTTGTTCTGATACGCATTTGTAGAACTTGTTAATCCCCCCGCTCCAGAGCTATTTTCATTAGATAAAATATGTTTCTCTATTAGTGATTGTCCATCTCTAGTGAAAAAATCAACCAAAAGCTCATCTCCTGGCTTCATAATATATTCATCGATTAGTTTTTCTTTAAGTTCGAAAACTTGATAATCTTTTTGTTGAAACATCATGCCAGGATATAAAATCTTGCAAGAATTAAAAAAGACTATAATAAATATTAATAATACAAATACTATTCTTTTCATATGATAAACAAAGATAATAGTTATTTTGTAGATACTTCATATGAAAAATGTTTTAAGTTTACTATTTATTTCTTAATTTTGTCTAAATATCAATTTTTAATACTCGATTTAAATAGATTTTAGAACAAATTTTGGTTTTACTATAGCTTAATTAAATGCATACAGATAAGAATATCATATATCAAAACTTTAAAATCAATAAAATTGATAGAAATAAAGAAAATGGTCATAACTCATTAGTTGTTTGGTTTACAGGGTTGTCAGGTTCAGGTAAATCTACCATTGCCAACGCATTACAAAACAAACTTTTTACTGATAAAATACATTGTTTCACCTTAGATGGGGATAATACACGTTTAGGTATTAATTCCGACTTAGATTTTACTGATTTAGGTAAAAAAGAAAATATACGTAGAGTAGCAGAAATTTGTAAATTGATGAATGATGCTGGAATAGTTGTAATTGCCTCATTCATCAGCCCATTTGTAGAAGATCGAATGCAAGCAAAAGCCATTATTGGCCCTGAAAATTTTATAGAAGTATTCGTTGATTGCCCTATCGAAGTATGTGAATCTAGAGATGTAAAAGGATTATATGCCAAAGCTAGAAATAATGAAATAAAAAATTTTACAGGAATTAGTAGTCCATTTGAAGTACCTTTGCATCCCGAAATACATGTAAAATCTAATTTACAAAGTATTGAGGATTGTGTTAAACAAATAGATCAGCTTTTAAAAGAAAAATTAAAATTGAATGAATTATAGATTATCTCATCTCGATGAACTTGAATCGGAGTCCATTTATATTCTCAGAGAGGCTTTTGCTCAGTTTCAAAATCCTTGTATTTTGTTTTCAGGTGGTAAAGATTCAATTGTAGTAAGTTACCTAGCTGCTAAAGCTTTTTATCCTGCTAAAATTCCTTTTCCTTTAGTTCATATCGATACAGGTCATAATTTTCAAGAAACCTTAGATTATAGAGATTCTTTAGTGGAAAAGTTTGGAGCTTCACTTATTGTGGGTTCTGTTCAACAAACTATTGATGAAGGAAAAGTGGTGGAAGAGAAAGGTCATAACGCCAGTAGAAATAGAGCTCAAACAACTACTTTATTAGATACCATTGAACAATATAAATTCGATGCCGCTATTGGAGGAGCTCGACGAGATGAAGAAAAAGCAAGGGCTAAAGAAAGATTTTTCTCACATAGAGACGAATTTGGTCAATGGGATCCTAAAAATCAACGTCCTGAACTCTGGAATATTTTTAATGGAAAAAAACAAATGGGTGAACATTTTAGAATATTCCCTATTAGTAATTGGACAGAAATGGATATTTGGATGTATATCAAAGAAAAAAACATCCCATTACCTTCTCTCTATTTTTCGCACAAAAGAGAATGTATACGCAGAGATGATTCTATTTTAGCTTATTCTTCTTATTTAAATCTTAAAGAAGGCGAAAAACCAGAAGAGATGGTTGTTCGTTTTAGAACAATAGGTGATTTAACAATTACAGGTGCAGTAGAATCAGATGCAGATACCTTAGAACTTATTATTAATGAAGTAGCTACTGCCCGTCAAACTGAAAGAGGCACACGCTCTGATGATTTACGTTCAGAGTCTTCTATGGAAGATAGAAAAAAAGAAGGATACTTTTAATTATACCAAATTATGAATGCAACAAAATCAGATTTATTAAGATTTACAACTGCTGGTAGTGTAGATGATGGTAAAAGCACATTAATAGGACGTTTGCTCTATGATTCTAAAAGTGTTTTTGAAGATCAAATTTCATCAATCAAAAAAACAAGTGAACGTAAAGGTCTTGAACATATAGATTTGTCTTTACTTACTGACGGACTAAAAGATGAACGTGAACAAGGTATTACAATAGATGTGGCATATAGATATTTTTCTACTCCAAAAAGAAAATTTATTATAGCAGATACCCCAGGCCATATACAATATACTAGAAACATGGTAACTGGAGCTTCAACAGCCAACCTCGCACTAATATTAATTGATGCTCGTAAAGGAGTTATCGAACAAACTCGTAGACATAGTTTTATCGCATCTCTATTACAAATACCTCATGTTTTAGTGTGTGTCAATAAAATGGATCTGGTTGATTATGATGAAAAAGTGTATGAATCTATTGTAGAAGACTATAGAGATTTTGCCTCAAAATTAGATATTCAAGATTTTCATTTTATTCCTATATCTGCTCTTCTAGGTGATAATGTTGTAAATAAATCTGAAAATATGTCTTGGTATGGTGGAGCAACTCTATTATATACCTTAGAAACAATTCAAGTAGCTAATGATTATAATCATTTAGATACTCGTTTCCCAATTCAAACAGTCATTCGACCTCATAATAGTGAATATCATGATTTTCGCGGTTATGCTGGAAGATTAGTAAGTGGTATTATACGACAAAATGATGATATAATGGTACTTCCATCTGGACTTACATCAAAAGTAAAAGCGCTTCATACGCCAAATGAACAAAATGTAAATGAAGTTTTTGCTCCTCAATCAATAGTAGTAGAACTGGCAGATGATATTGATATTAGTAGAGGAGATATGATTATTAAAGAAAATAATCAACCATTAGCACTTCAAGAATTTGATGCCATGATTTGTTGGTTGGATAATAAACCCATGAATTTAGGGGCTAAATACACCATTCGTCATACTACTAAAGAAGCTAAATCTATTATTAAAGAAATCGTTTACAAAATTGAAATCAGTACGTTACAACGTCTAGAAAATGAAACGAACTTACAAATGAATGATATTGCTCGTATAAAATTAAAAACGACTTCGCAAATTATGCATGATTCGTACAGAAAAAATCGTTTTACAGGATCATTTGTTTTAGTAGAAGAAGTAAGTAATAATACGGTTGCTGCCGGTATGATAATATAATATGAACCAAACATTTCAACTGAAAGAACATATTCCATTTATTGTATCAACAGCAGTAGAAGCTGGTCATGCAATCATGAATATTTATAATGGTGGTCAAATTGAAGTACAAACAAAATCTGACGAGTCACCTCTAACACTTGCTGATCAAGCATCTCATCAAATCATTGTGAAAGCGCTAAGCTCTTTAGGAATTCCGATATTAAGTGAAGAAGGTAAAAATATTGATTACCAAGAACGAAAAAAATGGGATTTGTTTTGGTTGGTCGATCCTCTTGATGGCACGAAAGAGTTTATTAAAAAAAATGGAGAGTTTACCGTTAACATCGCACTAATTCATAATCATAAACCTATTTGGGGTGTAGTGTATGCTCCTGCTTTAGATAAACTATATTATGTGGATGAACAAAATCAAGTGCTTTTACAAGAGAAAAATACTACTACAGTTTTGCCTGTAAAATTAGCAGTTCTCGATTTTAAAAAGAGCGGACTTCGTGTAGTGGCTTCTCGTTCTCATATGGATGATAAAACTACATCGCTGGTTCAATCTTTAACAGATCCTGTATTAGTAAGTATGGGAAGTTCATTAAAATTTATGATTATTGCAGAAGCTAATGCAGATTTGTACCCTAGATATGCTCCTACAATGGAATGGGATACAGCCGCCGCTCATGCCATTTTAAATTTTTTGAATTATCAAGTTTTACAAGAAAATACTGACCTAGAATTGTTGTATAATAAAGAAAATTTATTAAACCCAGGCTTTATAGTTTATTAAAAGAGCCTGTTTAGAATAGATGCGATAGGTTGTACTATTATATCCAGATAAATATATAATTAGTTAATATTGTACTATGTTTTTTACTCCTAAACCCAAAATATTTTGCATCGGTAGAAATAAAACAGGTACTACTTCTATGGGCAAAGCCTTGCAAGATTTTGGCTATAAATTAGGAGATCAAGCACAAGGTGAATTATTGTTACGCGATTATACTAAAGCTAACTGGAATCCAATTATCCAATACTGTAAAACAGCTGAAGCTTTTCAAGATGTGCCCTTTAGCTCACCCTTTATATGGCTTATACTTCATCATTATTTTCCAGATAGCAAATTTATTTTAACACTACGTGATGAAGAAGAATGGTATAAATCAATTACTACATTTCATGCTAAATTGTTTTCATCAGATGGAATTAGTCCGCCTACAGCAACAGAACTAAAACAAGCCAAATATAGGTATCCAGGTTTTATGTGGGAAGAAAACAGAGCTGTTTGGAATACCCCCGAAGATGATATATACAACAAAAAACTACTCATAGAACAATATAGATTACATAATGACTCTATTCTTCATTTTTTTAGAAATAAAGTGCATTTTTTATCATTAGATATCTCTAATCCACAAGCCTATCAAGATCTTTGTGCTTTTCTGGACAAAAAACCTTGTTATGATTCATTTCCTCATTTAAATAGATCTTCTGATATAATTAAGTAGCTATAATTAACAAATTATTAATAATATACTTAGCTTTGTGCTTCAAATTTAATTAGCTACTAACTAATGATTTTAGCCACTAAGACCTTTTTCCCTCCTTTAGAAGAATATCAAGTTCAACTACAAAGAATTTGGAAAAATGAATGGATTACGAATAGAGGTGAATTAGTATTAGAACTAGAAGATAAACTAAAATCTTATTTAGGTGTCTCTTCTATTTTAATTACAAACAATGGTACTATTCCATTGCAAATAGCATTAAAATTAATGGCTAAAAATGCGGAAGTGATTACAACTCCATATAGCTATGTAGCTTCAACTTCAACTATAGTATGGGAAAACTGTACTCCAGTTTTTGTGGATATAGACCCCGAATATGCTACTATAGATGAACGCTTAATTGAAAATAGTATTACTTCAAAAACTACTGCTATTCTTGCCACACATTTATATGGTAATGCATGTAATATAGAAGCCATAGAAGCTATTGCTAAAAAACATCAACTAAAAGTTATCTACGATGCAGCTCATTGTTTTGGAACACAATATAAAAATCAATCGATTTTTAATTACGGAGATATAAGTACTTGTAGTTTTCATGCTACTAAAATATTTCATACCGGCGAAGGCGGCGCGGCCTTTTGTAATAATCCTGATTTTATTAAGCAAGTTTATTACAGTCACAATTTCGGACATAATGGATATCTAGATTTTCATGGCTTAGGTATTAATGGAAAAATTACAGAATTGCAAGCAGCAATGGGTTTATCGGTTTTGCCTTATATGGAATTTATTACAACAGAAAGAAAAAAAGTAGTAGATTATTACAATCAACAGCTTGATTTTTCTAAAGTGGCTAAGTTTAAATGGAGAGATGAAACCTCCGAAAACTATACTTATTATCCATTAATATTTCAAAGTGAAAAGCATTTGTTGGAAGTAGAAAATGCATTACAAGCCGTTGATATTTTTCCAAGAAGAAATTTTTTTCCAGCTTTAAATACTTTGAATTATATAAAAAATGTTGCGATGAAACACTCTGATGATATTGTTTCTCGTACCATGTGTATCCCTTTATCTGTAGGTTTAGCAGAAGCAGATCTAGCATTGATTTGTAAAATAATTAATTCCAAATGATCATAGTAGGTGCTAAAGGATTTGCATTAGAAGTAGCTGAAATCATATTAGAAAATCAGTCGGATATTCCCTTGTTTTTTTATGATGATATCAATACCTACGAAGAACCAAAGCTACTTTCAAAATATCCTATCATACAAAACGAAGCCGATTTAAGTGCTTTAATTCAGAGCTCTGAACAGGAGTTTGTATTAGGTATAGGTAGTCCTCACAAACGACAAATGCTCTATCAAAAGTTTATTGCTACAGGTGCAAGTTGTAGTTCTAGCATTAGTCAACAAGCAATGATTAGTACAATAAATACTACTATTGGTATAGGTTGTAATATACTAGCTGGTGCAGTCATTTCAAATCATGTCGAAATAGGAAAAGCTTGTTTAATATATTTCAACGCCATCCTTACACATGGATGTAAAATACATGATTTTGTAGAAATTTCTCCTGGAGCAATATTGCTTGGAAATTGCCAAATTGGCGCATATTCTCATATTGGAGCAGGTGCTAAAATATTGCCCAATATTAAAATAGGTCAAAATGTTATTGTAGGTGCCGGAGCAGTAGTTACTAAGGATGTTCCTGATAATGCAGTAGTTATAGGTATTCCTGCTCGTATAACTAGACAAAATGTAGTTGATTAGATCTCTTATTTTCAAGCTGATAATCTAAATTATTATGTAAATTTACATTTACAATGAATATTTCAGATACATATAAAATTAAACTTCCCGTTTTCGAAGGTCCATTCGATCTTTTATTGTTTTTTATAGAAAGAGACGAATTAGATATATATGATATTCCCATTTCTACCATCACAGATGAATTTTTGAAATATATCAAAGGGATGGAAGATATGAATATTGAATTGGCTAGTGAATTTATATTAGTAGCAGCTACTTTAATGCGTATCAAAGCTAAAATGTTATTGCCTCGTAAAGAAGTAAATGAACTTGGTATAGAGATAGATCCTAGAGAGGAATTGGTAAATAGACTTTTAGAATATAAACGTTATAAAGAAGTTCAAGATACACTTCGTAAAATGGAGGAAGAACGTTGGTTGATGATTAAAAGAGGTAATATTCCTACTGAACTTAAAAAAATTGGTGAAAATTTCAGTACAGAAACCGATTTGCAAAGTTTAAGTTTGTTTAAGTTGATGAAAACATTTCAAAAAGTAACTGAACGATTTGAAAGAGAAAAAAACAAACAAGTACACCAGATTGTAACTTATAAATACACCATTCAAAATTGTAAAGAATATATAATAGGATATTTTTCTACTCATAAAGAAAAAGCGGCTTTTGAAAATTTATTTGATATGTGCGAAAATAGAGTTCATGCTATTTATCAATTTTTATCAATATTAGAGTTAGTACAAGAAAAACTACTCAAAATTATTGTAGGTGAAGGCTTTAATAATTTTTGGATTGATATAAGTGAAAGCCCAGCCGAATAATTCCTCTAAGACTTTTTCTTTTAGTGCATACAAAGCACTTTTGCCTTTATTGTTAAGTGTACTCATTGCCCTGTATATCGGAAAAGATATTTCTTGGTCTTTAATTCAATCTATCGAAATAAATACTCGATTTATTGTTTTTATGGTATTTGCTGTTTTGCTGTTTATCATTCGTGACGCAAATTATGTCTTTCGATTACGTTTACTTACTGATCGAATTATTTCATGGGGTAAATTGATACAAATTGTAATTCTGTGGGAGTTTGCAAGTGCTGTTACTCCAAGTGCATTCGGAGGACCCATTGCTGCAGTTTTTTTATTACAAAAGGAAAAGATATCCTTAGGAAAAAGCACATCAATTATTCTTATAACAGCTTTTTTAGATGAATTAATTTTTATTATTCTACTGCCAGTTTTATATATTTTAGTAGGAGCAAACTTTTTTCAGATTAATATTACTTGTATTGATAATAAAGCCTTTTTAGAATTAATACCTTATTTCAAAAGTTTGATTTTAATAGTGTATACTTTTTTATTGATAGTGTATTTGGTTTTATTTTATGGGCTTTTTATGAATGCCAAAAGTTTGCAAAAAGCCTATCAAATACTAGGGAATTTACCCTTGATTAATAGATGGCAAACCCAATTAAATCAGGCCGGAACAGATATCGTAATCGCTTCTAAAGAAGCAAAATCAAAAAGTATTAACTTTTGGTTACAAGCCATATTTTTTACTTTTTGTTCATGGAGCGCACGTTATATTCTTGCATTTTTTGTGATTGCATCTATGATGAAACAACTCCCTGATATTTTAGAAGTATATTCTAAATTATATTTTATTAGAACCTTAAGTATATTGCCTCTTTCACCGGGAGGAATTGGTGTTGCAGAAATTTCTTTCTTAGCATTGCTATGTCAATTTATACCAAATGCATTCATCCAAGTTGCCACATTGATTTGGAGATTTTTAAGTTATCATATCTATTTAATTATGGGTATCATAGCTATCCC
>CANHVE010000046.1 GCA_947464015.1 Saprospirales bacterium
GTGGTGGTGGTGGTTCGTTTGTATACACAAGTGGCCCTACTTTATTAGTTGCTGCAGGTGGCGGTGGTGGAAAATGTAATTATACAGGTTCTGCTCCTTTACATTCTGGAGCGAATGGTCAAATCACCACGAATGGTGGCGCTTCATCAGATGGTGCTGCTTTAGGTGGAACAGCTGGTGCTGGTGGTGCAAGTGGATTATGGTCTGGTACGCCATGTTCTGGTGGTGGTGCAGGTTGGTTATCTGTTGGTGGTGGTCCTTATGGTGGTGTTAGTTATAGCTCATTCGCAGGCGGCCCTGGATATTGCGGCGGCGGCGGAGGAGGCTGTGGTGGTGCTGGTGGATACGGCGGTGGCGGCGGTGGCGGTAACCATTACGGCGGCGGTGGCGGTGGTGGTGGCTACTCAGGTGGTGGTGGTGGTACCGATCCTACACATGGTGGTGGTGGTGGTTCATATAGTATCGGTTCTGCTCAATCAAATACTGCTGGATATCAAACAAATGATGGTCAAGTAATTATTTCTTATTCTACAATAGCATGTGTATCTCCAACAAGAACAGCTGTTACCGTTACATTAAATATTCCTTCAGTAGCACCAACCAGTATTACAGGTACAACAACTATTTGTAGTGGTGGCTCAACTACTCTTACATTAAGTGGAGGTACTGCAGGAACTGGCGCAACAGCACAATGGTTCTCCGGTTCATGTGGAGTTACTTCAGTTGGAATAGGCAACTCCATTACAGTTTCTCCTACAACAAATACAACCTATTATGTTAGGTATGCAGGTACTTGTAACACGACTACTTGTGCATCAATAACTGTTAATGTAGTTACTGCACCAACATCTGTAACTATTACCCCAAGTAGTGCTTGTGCAGGTACTACAGTTCAATTAAATGCGACAACAACCACAGTAGGCTCTATCAACTGGTATACAGTACCAACAGGTGGAACATCCATTGGCACAAGTGCCAGCGGAGCGAACTTTGCAGTGACACCATCAGCTACAACAACCTATTATGCAGAAGCAGTTACTGGTACGCCAGGAGGTTCAGCAACATTTAATTATACAGGCGGTGCGCAGAGCTTTACGGTTCCCGCTGGCGTCACCTCCATTACTTTTGATGTGCAAGGTGCCCAAGGTGGCACCGGCTATGGTGCACCGGGCGCTGTGCCTGGCGCTGGTGGCCGTGTCCAAGCGACCTTGACGACGACCCCAGGTGAAGTCTTTCAGATCAATGTGGGTGGTGCAGGTGGACCGGGTGGAACAACGGTTGGCGGCACAGCAGGCTTTAATGGCGGCGGTGTTGGCGGCGGATGGTCGGGCGGTCGAAGCGGCGGCGGCGGTGGCGGTGCGTCCGACGTCAGAAGGGCGGGTACTGCGCTCGCAAACCGTGTTTTGGTTGGCGCGGGCGGCGGCGGTACAGGTGTAAACTACTTGACGGGGAACGCTGGTGGTGCAGGCGGTGGTCTCACCGGTGCAAATGGACTTACAGGCACCTACCTTGGCGGTGGCGGGACTCAGCTCGCGGGTGGTACACCCAATGGTGCACTCGGCATAGGTGGTGCAGCGACTGCTGGCCAAACCGGCGGTGGCGGCGGTGGCGGTTATTATGGCGGCGGCGGCTCGGCTTGGGAAGGCGGTGGCGGCGGAAGTAGTTATACTGATCCATCAGCGAGTGGTGTTTTACATACACAAGGATATAGAAGTGGAAACGGAGTTATAACTATAACTTGGCCAACAGTAAGTGGTTGTGCATCTACTTCAAGAACACCAATTACAGTCACATTGAATACACCTAGTACTGCTCCAACAAGTATCACAGGTACTACTACAATATGTAATGGTGGTTCAACTACATTAACATTAAGTGGAGGTAGCGCAGGAAGTGGAGCAACAGCAGAATGGTTCTCCGGTTCATGCGGTGGAACAGCAGTAGGTACAGGTGATTCAATTACGGTATCACCAACAAGTAACACTACTTACTTTGTAAGATATAATGGCACTTGTAATACTACAACTTGTGCAAGTACAACAGTTACAGTCAATACTTTAAGTATTGTAGCAACAAGCACCACATCTACTCCAGATCATGGATGTGAAGGAAGTTCAATAACATTAACTGCTTCTGGTTATACTGCAGGTATAGGCGCAACTCCTATATGGTGGACAGGCCCAGGAGGTACAGGAACATATATTGGCACAGGCTCTTCAGCAGTTACAACTATTATTAGTCCAACTTACTATATGCGTTTAGATGGTACTTGTAATTCAGTAGAATCTGTTGTGAATGTTTCAATGGGAGGCTCTTCAAATGTTGTTTTAGCAAGTGGTCCATCAACAAACCCAATTGCATATTGTGAAGACGGATTATGGACTTATTATGAGCATCCTAGTTTGCCAGGAAAATTTGTATTTGCCATTAAATGGGGAACTACAAATTCAGTTGCAAAAGCTGCAGCACACGTATTTATTCATAATAATGATACAATAATATCGAATGAAGCTACACGTGTTGGCGGCATTAAAGATGCAGCTTATGTAATGAAAAGATATTGGAATGTAGACTTAGGAGGCAATACATTGGTATCTCCAGTGGATGTAAAATTCTTCTATGACCCTGCTGAGATTGCAGCAATAAATGCTGCTAGAGATTCAGAGTTAACGTTGTTGAATTCGATTACACCAGGACGATATTTCCCAGTATCATTTAGTTGGTTTAAGACAGTAGGAATACCATTTACACCAAGTTTAATCAATGATGGTAATAACTTCGCATTCTCTAATATAAGATTAACTCCTTCTACTTCAGGAACTGAAAGTGGTGTTAATTATGTTGAGTTTGATGGAATTACAAGTTTCTCGGGCGGAACAGGAGGAATTGGTATTAGTCCAAATGCTGGTGTTGGTTTACCAGTTACATTAACTAATATTGAAGCAGTTCCAATGGATAATAAATACATTCAAGTAAGATGGACAACTGCAACAGAAATTAACAATAAAGGATTTGATGTGATGCGTAGTGAAGATGGTATTAATTTTACCAAAGTTGGATATGTAACAGGAAATAATAATTCAACTACTAGTATCAATTATTCATTTAATGATTATGAAGTAATTTCTAATGTTGTATACTATTACAAACTTATTCAAATAGATAACGACGGTGCTACTACTCCAACTAGAATTGTAAATGCAATGATTACAGGAGAAAATGGAGTATTAGTTGGTGACTTCTATCCTAATCCTACAAGAAACATTACAAGTATTGATATCAATAATACTAAATTTGATAACATATCGATAAAAGTATATGATATGATGGGTAATTTAGTAATGAATCAAGATAGTAAATTGATTAAAGGATTAAATAAGATTTCATTGAACATGAATATGTTTGCCGATGGTAATTACTATGCAAGCATCTTACTAGATAATCAAGAGAAAATTATTAAGAAAATTATTATTCAGAAATAATTCATCTTTTCAAACTAAAAAAAGTCTCTTCTTTTCTAGAAGAGACTTTTTTTTTGAATTATATTAAATTTTACTAATAGCAAGTCAACTTCTATTTATCCTCTTTTTTTATATTACCTTTTCAATCGTATTTTACAAAAAATCTGATCTAATAAAACTAATATAATGTTCGACAAAAATACCGTTATAGGCTTATTCTTATCATCTGTGCTTTTCATGATATTTATGTATGTATCTTTTGAAAATGGAAAGAAACAAAAAACAAATCCTGAAAGCTAATACAGAAGCTACATTAAGTTATACGCTTGAAAAAGCGAGTGAAGTAATGTCTATTCAAGTATTAGATGCACAAGGGAAAGTAATGATGACAGATCAAGTAAGCTATCCAGCGATGAGTGGAACGTATACACTCAATTTAAATAAATATAGTGCAGGAGTTTACTTTGTAAAAGTACAAGCAGGTGATTATATTCAAACTAAAAAATTGATTGTAGATACTAAATAGTATTTTTATATTACATAAAAAAAGAGACATCTGAATTCAGATGTCTCTTTTTTTTTTATGTAATTATTAAATAGAGTTCAAGTTTAAACATTAAATCTAAAATGTAAAATATCTCCATCATGAACTAAATATTCTTTTCCTTCTAAACGAAGTTTCCCAGCATCTCTACAAGCACTTTCTGAACCGTACTTTACAAAGTCATTATAAGCCATTGTTTCAGCGCGAATAAATCCTTTTTCAAAATCGCTATGAATCACGCCAGCAGCACCAGGTGCTTTAGTCCCTTTAGTTATAGTCCATGCTCTTACTTCTTTAACACCTGCAGTGAAATAAGTTATTAGGTCTAGTAATAGGTATGCTTGATGAATTAGTCTATCCATTCCACTTTCAGTTAACCCTAAATCTTGAAGAAACATTTGTTGTTCTTCTTCCGTTTCTAACAAAGCAATTTCACTTTCAATTTTGGCAGAGATGATAACTACTTGAGCATTCTCATCTTTCACCGCTTCTTTTAATTGATTTACATAATCATTGCCATTTACCACACTAGCTTCATCTACATTGCATGCATATAAAACCGGTTTTGCAGTAAGTAATTGTAAATCTTCAATAAAGCGTGTGTCTTCAGGTTGAACTGGAGCGCTACGAGCACTAAAACCATTATCTAAATGTGATTTATATGTTCTTAAAACTTCTAAGCCTTTTAAGGTGTCTTTATCGCCATTTTTAGCAGCTTTCTGCAACTTATCTATTTTCTTGTCTACACTTTCGATATCTTTCAATTGTAATTCTGTATCGATAATTCCTTTGTCTCTAACTGGATCAACACTTCCATCTACGTGAATCACATTGTCATCAGCAAAGCATCTTACTACATGAATAATAGCATCAACACTTCTAATATTCCCTAAAAATTGATTCCCTAAACCTTCCCCTTTACTCGCTCCTTTCACTAATCCAGCAATATCAACAATTTCTATGGTTGTAGGTAACACTCTTTCGGGTTGTACCATTTCTTCAAGTTTTTTTAACCTAGGATCGGGTACCATGATTACTCCAATATTTGGGTCAATGGTACAAAAAGGGAAATTGGCAGCGGTGGCATTGGTTGCTTTGCTTAGCGTATTAAATAAAGTTGATTTTCCTACATTGGGCAAGCCCACTATTCCTACTTGTAAAGCCATTCGTTATATTAATTTTTTTTGATTTTTTGTTATAATATGAGATAATATCTAATGAAGAGATTCTTCAAAAGAATTGCAAATATAGTTGATTTGAAATGGACTAGAATTATATACTTTATTTTAAATATTTATTCCTTAATTTATTAGTTATATATGAACTTTATTAACTTATCATTTGTTTTAATATTTACATCAAAAAATTAATTTATGAAAAAGCTTATATTCGTTTTATCAAGTATTTTAATATTGTTATTATCAACGTTAAATGCCAATGCACAGGCATTTGCAGGGAAAGGATCTAAATATTTTACAGTAGGATTAGGAGTAAGTCAATATTTTAATTTTGGAGGATACTACGATAATTATTATAGTCATGGATATTATTATGGATATGGAATAAGTAGGTTTGGTTATTTTAGACCTACATTAGTAGCTCATGCAAATTTGGAATTTGGAATTCATAAATATATTGGAATTGCACCTTGTGTTGGAGTTGGAGCTAGTTTTTATGGAGGAAGTAATATTTCATTAGATATCCCAATTGGAGCACAAGCAAACTTTCACTTCCTACAATTGATTGGAGATAAAACTGGTAAATCTTTTGCAGATAAATTAGACGTTTATGCAGGCGTAAATGCAGGTGGTGGTCCAAGTTTTGGATTTTATGGTAATGGTTTAGAAATGTCTGGATTCTTTTATGTAGGCCCACAAGTAGGAGTAAGATACTATCCAAAATCAAATATTGGGATATCTGCTGAACTTGGTTATGGTAAAACGATTGCTAACGTAGCAATGGTGATGAAGTTAGGTCAGTAATTCTTAATAATCATTTTCATTTTTGTTGAAAGTGAAGTATTCGCTTTTTTTATATTATTTTTACTAAAAATAAATTATAATGAAAAAAGCAATACTTATCATTTTATCTATACTAACAATTCAACTATTAGATGCGCAAATCTCTTTTGTAAATGGACCAGAAAGTGTTGAATATGATCCTATAAATAATCGCTACTTAGCATCAAGTCCTTCTGACAATAAAATTTATAGTGTTGTAAAAGGAGCTACTGCAACTGTATTCGTTCCATCTGTAACTAGTCCATATGGAATGGTTTATAATAGTGGAGTAGTATATGTTTGTTGCAGTGGAGGAGTGAAAGGTTTTGATGTGAATACTTCTACTCAGGTTTTTAATGCACCAATTAGCGGCTCTTCATTTTTAAATGGTATTTGTACTGATAATGCGGGACATCTATTTGCAACAGATTTTAGTGGTAAAAAAGTATATAAAATTAATATAAGCGATGCTACAGTTAATACCTTTTTAAATACGAGTCCTAAAACACCTAATGGTATTTTATGGGATGAAAGCGCAAGTAGATTGGTTTATTGTACATGGGGAACCAATGCAGGACTATATGCAATCAATATGAGTGATAGTACCACAAGTCTTATTAAATCAACTACCGATGGAAATTTTGATGGGGTAGTACAAGATAATCATCACAATTATTATATCAGCAGCTGGAGTTTTAATGGCATACTTAAAGTAGATAGTTCATTAAGCACTAGTACTAGAGTGGTTACAGGCTTATCTAGCCCAGCAGATATTTATTATAATCTTATAACAGATACTTTGGCGGTACCTAACTCAGGCGATTCTGTATCCTTCCATTTTTTTGGAACCATTGATACGACTACTCCTATAGATACAAATACTAGTGTTCAAGCGTTCCAAAATTCAATTAGTTATTTCACTGCTTATCAAAATCAAAATGAAATTATTTGTAAATGGGCTTCCACACTTACATCGCATTTAATGCTTGAACTACATACTTTACAAGGGGCAAAAGTGTATTCGAGAAAATTAAACGAAGAGGAAATGATGGAAGGTTATACAAACATAAATACGAGTGAATTAAGTGCAGGTATTTATATTCTTAGTCTTTCAAATAATACTCATTCTAAACAAATAAAAATTTCAATACTAAAATAATGGCAATTGATTATTCGAATTTAAAAGCACTCATTGAAATTGATTCACCTACTGGTTTTACCTATAATGCTGCTATGTATTGTATGCAGTATTTAAAAACTTTAGGATATAATCCACAGCTCACACAAAAAGGAGCCGTAACTTGTAGTTTAGGGGAGCATCCTACCTTAAGTATAGCAGGGCATATCGATACGCTTGGGGCGATTGTTTCAGCCATTAAACCAGATGGCACTTTGCAAATTTCTTTGTTGAATGGACTTTCATTAAATATGGCAGAAGGTGAATATTGTAGAATTCATACACATGCTGGAAATATATATACAGGTACATTGTTATTGAATAACCCAAGTGTGCATGCCAATAATAAAGTATCTACTATAGAAAGAACAATCGATACAATGCATATTCGTATTGATGAAATGGTTAAAAGTAAAGAAGATGTGAGTAAACTAGGTATTGCCGTAGGGGATATTATTGCATTTGATACTCGTTATCAAGAATTACCAAGTGGTTATATAAAATCTCGTTATTTGGATAATAAAGCTGGATGTATAGTCTTATTTGAAATTGCTAAAAGAGCAAAAGAGAGTGGTAAATCATATCCAGTGGAATTGTTTTTTTCAAATTATGAAGAAGTAGGGCATGGAGCTACTGGCGGATATGCTTCTACAATTAAAGATATGTTAGTGATAGATATGGGAGTGGTTGGTAGTAATGTAGAAGGAGTTGAAGAAGCCTGTAGTATTTGTGCGAAAGATAGTAGTGGACCTTATGATTATGAATTTAGAAAAGCACTAGTAAATATTGCACAAAAAAATAATATTCCACATCGCGTGGATGTATATCCGTTTTATGGCAGTGATGGTAGCGCTGCATGGCGCGCTGGTCAGCAATTCAGAGTGGCGCTTATCGGTATGGGAGTAGCAGCCTCTCATGGAGTAGAACGTACACATAAGAAAGGAATTGAAGCAACCATAGATTTATGTATGGCCTATTTGAATCAATTATAATGATTCCTTTTTTATTACAATTACAAAAACAAAAAATTGAATTTCATAAACCCATAGTTATGGGTATTTTGAATTTGACGACAGATTCATTTTATGATGGAGGGAAATATTTAGATACTTATGTTGAGCAAGTAGCAAAAATGTTGCAAGAAGGGGCTACAATTATCGATATTGGAGCGATGAGTTCAAAGCCAGGAAGCCCAATCATTACGGATGAAGTAGAGATTCAAAAACTACGAGAGCCCTTACGAATTTTAAAACAATCATTTCCTGAGGCTATATTCAGTATAGACACAGTAAACAGTGAGACCGCAGCATTTAGTTTAGATCAAGGAGTAGATATTATTAATGATATTAGTGCTGCAGCAATTGATTCGAAAATGATTCAAGTAGTAAAACAATATCCTTGTACCTATATAGCGATGCATATGCGAGGAACACCTGAAACGATGATCTCATTGAATCAATATGATAATATGGTGGAAGAAATTCTTGACTATTTCAAATCGAAAATTGCTTTTTTAGAGAGTGAAGGAGTTAAACAAATTATACCAGATATTGGATTTGGTTTTGCTAAAAATATAAAACAAAATTTTACTTTATTAAAAGTATTGAATAAGTTCTTGGTGTTACATAAGCCTTTATTGGTAGGTATTTCAAGAAAAAGTATGATTTATAAAACACTATCTATAAATGCAGATCAAGCATTGAATGGCACAAGCGCATTACATATGTTAGCTTTACAAAATGGGGCTTCTATATTACGAGTGCATGATGTAAAAGAAGCTATGGAATGTATTAGATTATTTGAAGTGTATGAACAAGCTTAGTTTTTCATTTCATTTTCATCAATCCTACTTACGCTAAATATTCCTTGTTGCTTACTTAGTTCATCTATAAGCTTATCAAGCTGTTCGATGTTGTGTACATAAACCATAATTTTGCCTTCGAATATACCATCATCTGTATCAAAAGAAATACTACGCATATTCAATTTTAATTGCCCTGTTATAATATTGGTTAATTTATTTATGACACCTACGTCATCAATACCATTTAATTTTACTCCAGTTAAAAAAGCAATTTCATGTTGTTTATTCCATTTCGTACGAACGATTCGATAATCATATTTGCTCATTAATTGTACTGCGTTAGGACAATTCGTTCGATGAATTTTGATGCCTTCACCAATGGTGATAAATCCAAAAACATCATCCCCAGGAATTGGATTACAACAGTTAGCGAATTTGTATGCAATTTGATTACTGCTTTCCCCCATGATAAGCAGTTCTGCATTTTTCTTGAGTTCTTTTTTTACCGTTTCTTCTATCGTTTCTTTAGATTCAATTTTAGCAGTAGGCAACATGAGTTTACCTCCCTGAATTTTTAAATCTTTTAAATCAGTAAGCGTTAAGTTTTTCGTTTGTATATAAAAATATAAATCAAAAGGCGATAAATATTTGTAAAATTTAACGGCTACGTTTATGTTGTGATCGGTATAAGGAATACCAAATTGTTTTAATTTTTTTTCGAATGTCTCTTTACCTAGTTCAGACATTTTCTTTTTTTCTTCTTGTAAAGTTTTACGCAGAACAGAAATCGCTTTACTTGTAACCACAAACTTGAGCCAATCTTCATTCGGTTGTTGTTTACTAGAAGTTAAAATTTCTATTTGATCACCAT
This sequence comes from Saprospirales bacterium, assembly GCA_947464015.1. Taxonomy (GTDB): domain Bacteria; phylum Bacteroidota; class Bacteroidia; order Chitinophagales; family CAMDFR01; genus CAMDFR01. Next base: position 9,858 of record CANHVE010000046.1, read on the forward strand.
TTTGAAGTTTATGACTTAGAGGAACTAATTTGTGATTGATTTTAGCACCAATACATTTCAATCCAAGTTCGCTATGAATTTCGAAAGCAAAATCTAAAGCAGTAGCACCTGCTTTTAATCTTTTCAATAATCCTTTCGGTGTAAATACAAATATTTCTTCACTAAATAATTCTTGTCTAAAATTAGTGACAAACTCTAGTGCATTGGTATCAGGATTTTGTATGGTTTCTCTAATTTTTTCTATCCATTCATCTAGTGCATTATCTGTAGAGTTTTCTTTATATTTCCAGTGTGCAGCCACTCCCATTTCAGCAATTTCATGCATACGTTTACTTCTGATTTGAACTTCCACCCAACGTCCTTGTGGACCCATTACCGTTGTATGTAAAGCTTCATATCCATTGGCTTTAGGGTTGCTAATCCAATCGCGTAACCGTTCGGTAGATGGAGTATATAAATCGGTGATCACCGAATAAACGCCCCAACATTCACTTTTTTCTTTTTCTATTTCAGTATCTACAATAATTCGAATAGCAAACAAATCATATATTTCTTCGAATGGAACATGTTTGGTTTTAATTTTATTATAGATTGAATAAATAGATTTGGGTCTTCCATAGATTTCGAAATTATATCCTTTCTCAATTAATAAATCCTTTAATGGATTGATAAATTCATTGATATATTTACTTCGTTCTTTCTTACTATCTGCAAGTTTTTGAGCAATTTCTTTATAGATTTCAGGTTGTGTGTATTTTAAACTTAAATCTTCTAATTCGGTTTTGATATTGTATAAACCTAATCGATGTGCTAGTGGAGCATAGATAAACAAAGTTTCTGAAGCGATTTTCATTTGTTTATGAGCAGCCATTGATTCCATGGTACGCATATTATGCAAACGATCCGCAATTTTAATTAGAATCACCCGTATATCATCAGTTAATGTCAGAAGCAGCTTTCTAAAGTTTTCAGCTTGTTGACTGGTATCTATATTCATTTCAAAAGCACCAGAAATCTTAGTTAGTCCATCGATGATTTTGGCGGTTTGTTTATCGAAATTCATTTCGATATCTTCCAGCGTTAAATCAGTATCTTCTACGGTATCGTGCAATAGAGCACAAATGGCTGACTCGGTACCTAATCCAATTTCATCCACTACAATTTGGGCCACAGCTAATGGGTGGTGAATATATGGCTCGCCACTTTTACGACGCATTGTTTTATGAGCTTCAACAGCCATTTCAAAAGCCCGTCGAATATCTGCTTTATCAGAACTATTTTTGATTTTTGGTTTTAATGAGCGCAGTAGATGCCTATACTCTTTGAGTATTTGCTTTTTTTCGGCATCTAATTGAATCGTATTTTTTTTAGACATAACTAGAATGTAATTATAACAATTTTTTAGGGCTCGTGTGGCAAAATAATTGCATTCCTAAAGGAATGTTAAAATAAAAATCATTGCTGTTTTTTAATAAAAAAGTACTATCTTTGCACTCCATTTTTGTTCTTATACAACTAAAGGTAATGCGGGTGTGGTGAAATTGGTAGACATACCAGACTTAGGATCTGGCGCCGCGAGGCATGGGGGTTCGAGCCCCTCCACCCGCACCATTGAATAACCAGTTTTCAAAGAATAAACATTCTTTGAAAGTTGGTTGTTTTTATTTATACACTATTTTTCTTTATTAATATATATTATACAATCAATTTATCATGCAAATTTCAAGAGAAAACATCGCAACACTTACAGACAAAATAACGATAAAACTAGCTACTACAGATTATCTTCCTAAAGTAGAAAAATCATTAAAAAAATATGCTCAAAAAGTAGATGTAAAAGGCTTCAGAAAAGGTTTAGTGCCAGTGGGCATGGTTAAAAAAATGTACGGTAATTCTATTTTAGCTGAAGAAATTAATACCTTATTACAAGACGAACTATTTAAATATATCGAGGAACAAAAAATTGAAATTTTAGGTCAACCATTGCCAGTGAATGACCAAAAAATAAATTTAGAAATTAATACACCTGAAGATTACGAATTTCAATATGAAATTGGGGTACAACCTTCTTTTACTTTGAATCACTTGGAAGCTAAACCTAGTTATGACCAAGAAGCTATAGCTGTTGATACAAAAATGTTAGATGAAGAAATTGATATGTTGCGCAAACGATTTGGTAAAAACGATAGTCCTGATGATATTCAAGAAAATGACATCGTATATATCGAGTTGAAAGAAGTTGCTGCAGATGGTTCAGATAAAGAGGAAGCTTTTCAAAATGCTACTTCATTTAATGTAAATATGTTGTTAGATACGCCTAAGAAAAAAGAATTTATGGCGATGAAAAAAGGAGATAGCATCATTTTAAATGTTTTTGAGGCTTTTGATAAAAGCAGAGAAGATGTGATGAAATTTATTTTAAATGCAAAACCTGAACAATATGAGCAATTAGGTGATTATTATAAAATGACCGTATCTAATGTAAACAGACTTCAATTAGCTGATTTAGATGAAGCATTCTTTGCTCAAGCTTTTCCAGGAGGGGATGTAACAAGTGAAGAACAAATGCGTGCAAAAATCACAGCTGATTTGAAAGATTATTTTATGAAATCTACTGAAAGAACAGTTCTACAGCAATTAGCTAAAGATTTAATTGAAAAAACTTCAATGGAATTTCCAGCTGATTTCTTAAAAAGATGGATTAAAGCAAGTAATGAAAAACCAATTAGCGACGAACAAATTGAAAAAGAATTCGATTCATTTACAAAAGAATTAAAATGGAGCTTAATCTGTGGTAAAGTAATTAAAGAACAAAAATTAGAAGTTACACCAGACGAGATTAAACAATATACTCGTCAAATGGTACAAAATCAATTAATGCAATATGGTTTAGGACAAATGCCTGATGAGCAACTAGATAATTTTGGGAAAAGATATATGGAAGATAAAAAACATATCCAAAAAACGCATGAATTGCTTTTAGAAGAAAAAGTAATGAACCATTTGAAACAATTTATTGTAATAAATGAAAAGCCTATATCTTTGGAAGATTATAATAAGAAGATGGAAGCTAGCAACAAAGAAGAAGTTGCCTTAGAAGATGCAACTATTTCTTAATTATTTATTACTTAAATAAACAAAACTATTTTTATGAGCAGTGATTTAATTAAAGAATTTAAGTCTTACGCGGTAAAAGACAGAGGGATAAGTTCTATGCATTTAGAAAGATATACTTCTGCAGTAAAAAATATGACACGTACAGTCATTGAAGAGCGTCCAATGAATTTTAGAGAAGTGGATGTATTCTCTCGTTTAATGCTAGATCGTATTATTTTCTTAGGTACGCCTATCGATGATTATATTGCTAATATTATTGAAGCACAATTATTGTTTTTAGAAAGTACAGATGCTTCCTCAGATATACAAATTTATATCAATAGCCCTGGTGGTGAAGTATATGCAGGTTTAGGGATTTATGATACCATCAACTATATCAATCCAGATGTTGCTACTATTTGTACAGGTATTGCGGCTTCTATGGCTGCGGTACTTTTATGTGGAGGTGCTGCTGGTAAACGTACTGCCTTACCTCATAGTAGAGTGATGATTCACCAACCGCTTGGAGGTGCTGGTGGTCAAGCTACAGATGTAATGATTACCGTTGCGGAAATCAAAAAAATTAAAAAAGAATTATACGATATTATCTCCACACATAGCGGACAATCATACGAAAAAGTGGCTGCCGATTCTGAAAGAGATTATTGGATGATTGCTGCAGAAGCAAAAGAATACGGACTGATTGACGAAGTATTAGTGCGTAGTGCAAAAAAGAATAAAGAAGAAGAGTTATAAAATAATTAAATTAATATATATTGGCTAAGCACGAACAAACATGCTCTTTTTGTAATAGAAAGAAATCTGAAACTCAAATTTTAATTGCGGGTATAGATAGTCATATTTGTGAAGTATGTGTAGCTCAAGCTAGCCAAATTATTAATGATGAGATTCATCAAAAGCAAAGCAAATATAAATTCTCGCTTGCCAAATCTATTAAGCCGAAAGAGATTGTTAAATTTCTAGATCAATATGTAATCGGTCAAGTAGAAGCTAAAAAAGTATTGTCTGTAGCTGTATATAATCATTATAAAAGATTAAATCAAACAGTTGAAGAAGATGGTATCGAAATTGAAAAATCAAATATCATCCTTACTGGAAACACAGGAACTGGTAAAACGTTATTAGCTCGTTCTATTGCTAAATTTTTGAATGTTCCTTTCTCTATTGTTGATGCTACTGTATTTACTGAAGCTGGTTATGTAGGCGAAGATGTAGAAAGTATTTTAAGTCGTTTATTACAAGTATGTAATTATGATGTAGAAGCTGCTCAAAAAGGAATCATTTATATTGATGAAATTGATAAAGTAGCTCGAAAAAGCGATAACCCAAGTATTACTCGTGATGTTAGTGGGGAAGGTGTGCAACAAGCTATGTTGAAATTACTAGAAGGAAGTGAAGTGCTCGTTCCACCTCAAGGAGGAAGAAAACATCCAGATCAAAAAATGGTGAAAATCGATACTAGTAATATCCTATTTATTTGTGGTGGAGCATTTGAAGGCATTGAGCGTATCATTGCCAATCGTTTAAAAACAAGTATCATAGGTTTTAACAAAGGCTCTAAAGACAAAGATATAGACGAAAGTAATATGCTTCAATATATAAGCCCGTCTGACTTACGTCATTTTGGGTTAATACCTGAATTGATAGGTCGATTACCTGTGGTATCACATCTAAATCCATTAGATAAAAAAACACTTAGAGCGATTTTGACCGAACCTAAAAATGCCTTAATCAAGCAATATAAAAAGCTAATGCAAATGGAAGGAGTGGAGCTTGAATTTCCTGAAGATACATTAGATTATATAGTAGATAAAGCGGTTGAGTATAAATTAGGTGCTAGAGGATTACGTTCTATTTGTGAAGCAATTATGACTGATATTATGTTCGATATTCCGTCGATGAATAATATAAAAAACTACGTAGTAACCAAATCTACAGCTAAAGAAAAATTAAATAAGTCTAAATTACATCAACTTAAAGCTGCATAACTCATTCATTTTCTATTAAAATAGAAATACATTTTCTTTTTTAGTTTGAAACTCTTAACTTTGATATATACACCTAAACTATATCAAAGTATATGAAAAAAATTGGGGCGATTATTATCTTGTTTATTAGTGTCGTTACACTACTTTCAATCACTAATTTTGAAGCACCTCCCAAAGAATTTCCTCACATTAATGCTTATAGCTCTATTGAAGGCTCACTTAGGGGTGGACCTATAGAACCTGGCGAACATTTTCTTCATCCTTCTCGTTGTGCAGGTTGCCATGGCTACGATTCATTACATATAGCAAATATCGATGCTAGTGGGAATGATATTAATTTAGTCAATGATTGGGAATCTTCAATGATGGCACTTTCGGGAGTTGATCCTTTGTGGAAAGCTAAAGTACGTCATGAGTCATTAGTAAATCCTGGACATGCTACTGTACTTCAAAATTTATGTACTTCTTGTCACGCGCCCATGGGACATTATAAAGCGGTATTTAATGGTTTATCCCCTTATACTTTAGCGAATTTAGCTACCGATTCATTAGGTCAATCAGGAGTTTCTTGTATGGGATGTCATAAAATTGGTGATGTAAACTTAGGTTCTACTTTTACTGGAAATATACCTTATGATACCAATCAGGTGGAGTATGGTCCATTTGTAGGGGTTATGGAAGGTCCAATGCAATTATATGTCGGCATTCTTCCTACATATAGCCCACATGTAAGTGAAGGACGTTTTTGTTCGCCTTGTCATACCCTTATCACGCATAGTGTCGATCTAACAGGCAATCCAACAGGAAATACTTTTGTAGAACAAGCTACTTACCACGAATGGTTGAATTCAGTTTATCCATCACAAGATAAAAGTTGTCAAAAATGCCATATGCCTCAACTTGAAGAGCCTATTAAGATTGCAGTAGGGTATACCGCTATTCCTGGAAGAACCCCTTTTAATCAACATAAATTTACTGGGGCGAATGCCTTTATGGTGAATTTAATCAAACAAAGTAAAGCGGCTTTAGGAGTTAGTGTTTCGGATGCCAGCTTCGATGAAACCCTTATGGATATTAGAAATAATTTGACTCAGAACACTTTAAATCTAGATGTAAATTTTATTGCAATGCGCAATGATTCTGCAAATTTCGAAGTAAAATTAGAGAATAAAGCAGGACATAAATTTCCAAGTGGATACCCTTCACGTAGAGCGGTTGTACAATTTGTTGTGGTAAAAGAAAATGGGGATACCTTATTTGCTTCTGGTAAAATGAATCAAGCAGGCGAAATGCTTTCAACTCCTACTTCAGGCTACGAACCTCATCATAATATAATTAATAATGCAGGTCAATCACAAATTTATGAAATGGTGATGGGAGATGTAGCAGGTAATAAAACTACAGTGCTTGAAAGAGCCAATGTATTATTGAAAGATAATCGTCTTGTGCCTAAAGGATTTAGCACCTCTCATTATACTTATGATACGGTTAAATCAGATGCCTTAGCAAATGCCGACCCCGATTTTAATAAAGTGGCGGGTGTGGAAGGAAATGGAGTGGATATAGTACATTATCAAGTACCTTTAAATGGATATAGTGGCAAAGTAAATACCTATGCTAATGTGATTTATGTCACCTTGCCTTCTTCATTCTTAACTGAAATGTTTGCTTGGTTAGGTTCTTCTGCTGAAATTGACTCTTTCTATTCCTTATATCAAACAGCTGATAAGGCTCCTACAAGGGTGGCACATGACTCTATTATGAATCTTAATTTACCAAATCAAGTAAATACAATTGATATTGCTAAATCTATTGATGTGTTTCCAAATCCTACATCCAATGGTTTAGTAAATATTAATGCAAAAAATGTAGATATCATTTCCATCAAAGTATATAATAGCAAAGGTCAAATAGTAACCACTTTATATGATTTAGAGGATACAAAAAAAGTGCAAATCCAACTTCCTGCCGATAAGTGATTATATTATATCAAAATAGAATCGACTAAAGGTCAATTTACTAAAAAAATAATTAACATTTAA
>CANHVE010000047.1 GCA_947464015.1 Saprospirales bacterium
GATATGATCATTTTAATTGGCGATTTACCTTTAGTTATGATATCAATGTGTCCTTATTATCAAGTGCGAGTCAAGGAAGAGGAGGTCCCGAAGTATCAATCATCTACATTCATCAAAGCAACAAGAAGAACGGTAATAAAGTAATTTATTGTCCTAAATTCTAGTCAAACATTAATAGTGGGCAACTATAATATTATTGTAATACATAATGATACCGTATATTTCTTAGGTGATACAATCATATGTATAGGTGATTCTACCCAGATAACAGCAATGGGAGGAGATAACTTAAACTACTATTGGTGGCCAAATATTGGTATTAGTTTTACGAATTGTGCTTCACCAATCATTTATAATACTACATCTACAGAATACTTCTGTATGTCGTTTGGTCCTTGTGGAGATACATTAATTTCTTCATTCCACTTAATTGTAAATCCACTTCCTAGTATTACAGCTTATGGCGATACATTGGTGATTTACAGATATTCAGCATTAATTTATGCAGAAGCCAATGGCAATGGTCCATTAAATTATAGTTGGTATAATATGAACGGAATAGAATGTAATGATTGCCAAACAACGATTGTTCGTCCAGATGTGAGTCAAGATTATGTAGCTATGGTACAAGATGTAAATGGTTGTGTGAAAACAGATTCTGTTTATGTAAAAGTGACCTATACATGTAGCGATTCATTGATAGTAGTGCCGAATTTAATGACTCCGTATGGGGATGGAGCAAACGATGTATTTAGATTTACCAATCCAGAAAATATACCAATATCCTCTACACGTGTCTTTAATAGATGGGGTGAGATGATGTTTGAATCTACTAGTCCGAGTGCAACTTGGGATGGAACATACCAAGGAAGACCAGTAAATCCAGGAGTATATGTGTTTGAGATAGAAGGTGGCTGTCCAACAGGACGATTCTTAAGATCAGGAAATATTAGCCTTATTAAGTAATAATTCTAATAATAATTCGTAAAAAATTTGTTTTTCGGATATTAAGTGCTACCTTTGCACTCCCAAATAAGTAATTATAAGGGAAAGATTTCAGAAACTTATTGAAAAATAAGGGTTTGTCATTGATAGAACTGTTGAGATGAATTTTCACAATAAGCTATCAGACGTGAAAAAAATAGGAATACTAAAAAAAATTCTAGGAAAAAATCATTTTTTTCCACACGCTGTTTGTTTATTCATCATAATACTCTATCTTTGCACTCCCAAATTTTAAAGGAATTAAAAAGCAAAGATGCCTACAATACAACAATTAGTTAGAAAAGGACGTACCGATATTGAGTACAAGTCAAAGTCAAGAGCCTTAGATGCATGCCCTCAAAGAAGAGGTGTTTGTACAAGAGTGTATACTACTACACCTAAAAAACCAAATTCTGCATTACGTAAAGTTGCAAAAGTGAGACTTACGAATAGCATTGAGATTATTGCTTATATCCCAGGAGAAGGTCATAATTTACAAGAGCACTCAATCGTATTGATTAGAGGAGGAAGGGTAAAAGATTTACCAGGGGTAAGATATCATATCGTAAGAGGATCTTTAGATACGGCAGGTGTTGATGGAAGAAAACAAAGTCGTTCTAAATATGGTACTAAAAGACCTAAGCCAGGTGCAGTAGCAGATACAGGTAAAAAGAAAAAATAATTAATTAGATAACAAAATAGTCAATATAATATTTTATAATGAGAAAGGCTAAACCAAAAAAGAGATACTATCAACCAGATCCAAGATTTAACGATACGAATGTGTCTCAGTTTATCAATAACCTAATGTGGGATGGTAAAAAAAGTACTGCACAAACAATATTTTATGATGCAGTGGATCAAGTAAGTGAAAAAACAGGAGAGAATGGATTTGAAGTATGGAAAAAAGCATTAGCAAATTTATCTCCATCAGTAGAGGTTAAAAGTAGAAGAATTGGAGGTGCGAATTTCCAAATACCTACAGAAGTAAAACCAGCTAGAAAAGTAGCATTAAGTATGCAATGGTTAATCGCTTTTTCTAGAAAAAGAACAGGTAGAAGTATGTCGGAAAAATTAGCTGCTGAAACAATAGCTGCTTCTAAAGGTGAAGGTGCCGCATACAAAAAGAAAGAAGATGTACATAGAATGGCTGAAGCGAATAAAGCTTTTTCACATTTTAAATTTTAATAAAGAAGCGATAAATAATAAAATGGCTAACGATTTAAGATATCAAAGAAATTTTGGAATTGCAGCTCACATTGATGCAGGTAAAACTACTACAACTGAGCGTATTCTATATTATACAGGTGTAAATCACAAAATAGGTGAGGTGCATGATGGTGCTGCCACTATGGACTGGATGGTTCAAGAACAAGAAAGAGGTATTACAATTACTTCTGCAGCTACAACTTGTTTTTGGAATTTCCCTATGGATCAAGGTAAAAAAACACCTGATACAAAAACATATAAATTTAATATTATTGATACTCCAGGTCACGTAGATTTTACTGTAGAGGTAGAACGTTCATTACGTGTATTGGATGGATTAATGGCTTTGTTTTGTGCAGTTTCTGGAGTTGAACCTCAATCTGAAACAGTTTGGAGACAAGCTAATAAATATAAAGTTCCAAGAGTAGGATTTGTAAACAAAATGGATAGAGCAGGTGCTGATTTCTTAAATGTTGTAAAACAAGTAAGAGAAATGTTAGGAGCTAATCCTGTTCCTTTACAATTACCAATTGGTGCTGAAGATACTTTCACTGGGGTAGTAGATCTTATTACTAAGAAAGCAATGGTATGGGATGATGCTTCAAGAGGAATGACTTTTAATGAAATTCCAATTCCTGCTGAAATGTTAGCAGATGTGGAAGAATGGAGAGCAAAATTAGTAGAAGCTGTAGCTTCTTATGATGATGGATTAATGGAAAAATTCTTTGAAAATCCAGATTCAATTACAGAGAATGAAATGCATGAAGCAATCAGAAAAGCAACTATAGATATGGCAATCATACCTATGATGTGTGGTTCTTCATTCAAAAATAAAGGGGTACAAGTTTGTTTAGATGCAATCTGTAGATACTTACCTGGTCCTGCTGATATAGAAGCAGTAGTAGGAACTAATCCTGATACAGGATTAGAAGAAACTAGAAAACCAGATGTGAAAGAACCATTTGCAGCATTAGCATTTAAAATTGCAACGGATCCTTATGTAGGTAGATTAGCGTTCTTCAGAGCATATTCTGGTAAATTAGATGCAGGTTCTTATGTATTAAATACAAGATCTGGAAATAAAGAAAGAATTTCTCGTTTATTCCAAATGCATGCGAATAAACAAAATTCAGTAGAATGTATTGAAGCAGGTGATATCGGAGCAGCAGTAGGTTTCAAAAGTATTAAAACAGGTGATACTTTATGCGATGAAAAACATCCAATAGTATTAGAATCTATGTCATTCCCTGAACCAGTAATCGGTTTAGCAATTGAGCCGAAAGCACAAAAAGATTTAGATAAATTAGGTATGTCATTATCTAAATTAGCGGAGGAAGATCCTACATTTAAAGTAACATTTGATGAAGCAACTAGCCAAACTATCATTAGTGGTATGGGTGAGTTACACTTAGAAATCATTTGTGATCGATTGAAAAGAGAATTTGGTGTGGAAGTAAATCAAGGTGCACCACAAGTTAACTATAAAGAAGCTATCACACAAACCGTTGAACATAGAGAAGTGTACAAAAAACAATCTGGTGGTAGAGGTAAATTCGCTGATATTATTTTCTCAATAGGACCAAGAGAAGAAGGAAAAGAAGGTTTAGAATTCGTAAATAGCGTATTCGGGGGTTCTATTCCAAGAGAGTTTATTCCTTCTGTAGAGAAAGGATTTAAAGAAGCAATGAAAACGGGGGTATTAGCAGCTTATGAAGTTCCTTCTATGAGAGTTGAATTAAAAGATGGTTCTTTCCATGCAGTGGATTCAGATGCATTATCATTCGAATTAGCAGCAAAATTAGGATTCAGACATTCAGCTAAATTAGCTAAACCAGTATTGATGGAACCAATCATGAAATTAGAAGTGGTTACTCCTGATGATTATACAGGTGATATCATTGGTGATTTGAATAGAAGAAGAGGAATGATTGAAGGTATGGAATCTAAAATGGGTGCACAAGTAGTGAAAGCAAAAGTGCCTTTAGCAGAGATGTTTGGTTATGTAACTACATTAAGAACATTATCTTCTGGTAGAGCTACATCATCAATGGAATTCCACAGTTATTCACCAGCACCAGATGGTATAGCTAAAGAAATCATGGCTAAACAATCAGGTAAAGTAAACGTAGAAATAGAGTAGTAGTATTTATTAAAAAATTATTTGACAGTATCTATATAAAATGGCACAAAGAATAAGAATTAAACTAAAATCATTTGACCACAATTTAGTGGACAAATCAGCAGATAAAATCGTTAAAACGGTTAAATCATCTGGTGCAGTAGTAAATGGACCAATTCCATTACCTACTAGAAAACAAAAATTTACGGTGATTAGATCTCCGCACGTAAACTCTGATTCAAAAGAGCAATTCCAATTATGTACGTACAAAAGACTTTTAGATATCTATAGTTCAACATCTAAAACGATTGACGCACTTATGAAATTAGAATTACCTAGTGGAGTAGAAGTAGAAATTAAAGTTTAATAGATATTAAAAGTTATTTAATAAAATAAAAAATAATGTAACAACCATATTAAATGGTTGGGTATCTAAAAAAAGATAAAATTATAAAACGGATGAAAGCGATAATAGGAAAAAAAGTAGGTATGACTACTCTTTACGATGAGCAAGGAAAACAACTTGCTTGTACAGTTATACAAGCTGGACCATGTGTGGTTACTCAAGTAAAAACGAAAGATACGGATGGCTATAATGCATTACAAGTAGCTTTTGATGATAAAAAAGAAAAAAATACTTCTGCAGGTGAAAAAGGTCACTTTGCGAAAGCAAATACAACGCCTAAAAGAAAAGTAGTTGAGTTTAGAGATTTTGATTTAAATAAAGCTATTGGCGAAACAATCACTGCAGAACTATTTGTGAAAGGTGATAAAGTGGAAGCTACTGGTACTTCAAAAGGAAAAGGATTTCAAGGGGTAGTTAGAAGACACGGATTTAGTGGGGTTGGTATGGCAACACACGGTCAACATAACAGATTAAGAGCTCCAGGATCTATCGGTGCTTGTTCAACTCCTTCAAGAGTATTTAAAGGAATTCGTATGGGTGGTCAAATGGGTGTAGATACAGTGAAAGTGAAAAACTTGAAAGTGCATGAAGTAATGGCAGATAAAAATCTGATCATTTTAACAGGAGCAGTTCCAGGTTCAATAGGTTCATATGTAGTTATTGAATCAAAATAAATTTGAGTAATATTTTTATAAGAAGATTATACAATGAAAATTAAAGTATTAAACATAGAAGGTAAAGAAACAGGAAGAGAAGTAAACTTATCAGATGATATTTTTGCTATCGATCCAAATAATCATTCAGTTTATCTATCTGTAAAACAATTCCTAGCTAATCAAAGACAAGGAACACACAAATCTAAAGAAAGAAGTGAAATATCTGGTTCTACTAGAAAACTTCATAAACAAAAAGGAACAGGTGGATCTAGAAAAGGGGATATTAACTCACCTTTATTTAGAGGTGGTGCTAGAGTATTCGGACCAAAACCTAGAGATTACTCTTTTAAATTAAATAAAAAAGAGAAAAATTTAGCTAAGAAATCAGCTTTCTCTATTAAAGTTAAAGAAAATAATTTAATCGTTTTAGAAGATCCTAATTTCGACGCTCCAAAAACTAAAAATTTTGTTGCAGTATTAAATAATCTAGGTATTAAAAAAGATAAAGCAACTTTGATTTTAGGTGAAAATAATTATAATGTTTATTTAGCTTCTAGAAATATTCCTAATGCTAATGTATCACTAGCTGATAAAGTGAATATCTATGATATTATGAATGCGAACAAAATAATTGTAGCAGAAAGTGCTATCAAAGCATTAGAAGCAAACATGTCTAATTAATAGAAAAAAAGAATATTAAAATGAAATATATAACAGACGTACTAGTAAAACCTTTAATTACAGAGAAGACAAATAAGTCGACTGAAAAACTTGGTCAATATTCTTTTATAGTTGATATGAAAGCAAATAAAGAACAAATTAAAAAAGCTATCGAAGTAATGTATAATGTTAACGTTGCAGAAATTAGTACATTACGTATGCCAGCTAAAGACAAAACTAAATTTACCAATAAAGGTTTGTCAAAAGGAACGAAAAGTGCTTATAAAAAAGCTGTAGTTACTTGTAAGGATAATCAACAAATTGATTTCTACGGAAATATTTAATAGAAGAATTTAAGAAGATATAAAATGCCAGTTAAAAAATTTAAACCAACGACACCGAGCTCAAGATTTACGACGTTAAATTCTTTTGCAGAGATTACTAAATCTACACCGGAAAAGTCACTATTAACTCCTATGAAATCTACAGGAGGTAGAAATAGTAGAGGTGAAATGACCATGAGATATAGAGGTGGTGGACATAAAAAACACTATCGTATTATCGACTTTAAAAGAAATAAAAATGAAATTCCTGCAAAAGTAGTTTCAGTTGAGTACGATCCAAATAGAACAGCTTTTATCGCATTATTAAACTATAATGATGGTGAAAAAAGATATATTATCGCACCTCAAGGAATTAAAGTAGGTCAAACGATAGTATCTGGTAAAGGAGTATCACCTGATTTAGGAAATGCACTTCCAATTGGAGAAATGCCATTAGGAACCACTATTCACAATATTGAAACACAACCAGGTAAAGGTGCATCTTTTGCTCGTAGCGCTGGAACTTATGCTACTTTATCTGCAAAAGAAGGGAAATATTGTACAATCAAAATGCCTTCAGGTGAAACTAGATTGATTTTAAGTACTTGTACAGCAACTGTAGGTGCAGTATCAAATCCTGACCATAGTTTACAATCATTTGGTAAAGCAGGTAGAAGCAGATGGAAAGGTATTCGTCCAAGAACTAGACCAGTAGCGATGAACCCAGTAGATCACCCGATGGGTGGTGGTGAAGGTAGAGCTTCAGGTGGACATCCACGTTCTAGAAAAGGTTTAAAAGCTAAAGGTATGAAAACTAGAAGCCCTAAAAACCCAACAAATAAATTTATTATTAGTAGAAGAAAAACGGTAAATAATCAACAATAATGGCAAGATCAATTAAAAAAGGACCTTATGTAGCTTATCATTTATTGGAGAAAATCCAAAAAATGAATGATGGTGGTAAAAAAACAGTAATTAAAACCTGGTCAAGAGCATCTATGATATTACCAGAAATGGTAGGTCATACAATGGCTGTTCACAATGGTAAAAGTTTTATCCCTGTATACGTTACAGAAAACATGGTAGGACATAAATTAGGCGAGTTTTCTCCAACACGTATTTTCAGAGGTCATTCATCTAAAAAAATTAAGTAAACAATAGTAGTAAAATTTAAAATGGAAGCATTAGCAAAATTAAATAACTGTCCTACATCTACTCGTAAAATGAGATTAGTAGCAGATACCATTAGAGGTTTGGACGCATTTCAAGCACTTAATTACTTGAAATATTCACCAAGACATGCCTCAATCGACTTAGAAAAATTAGTCTATTCTGCTATTAAAAATTGGGAAGCTAAAAATGATCAAAAACCTGAAGATGCAGATTTAATAGTAAAAACTATTTATGTAAATCAAGGTAAAACAATGAAAAGATTCAGACCAGCTCCTTTTGGAAGAGGTTATAGAATCAGAAAAAGATCGAATCATGTAACTGTGGTAATCGATAGCAAACATTCTTCACCAACAAATACTGAAAATTAATCAAATAAATGGGACAAAAAGCAAATCCGATAAGCAATAGATTAGGCATCATCAGAGGATGGGATTCTAATTGGTTTGGTGGTAAAGACGCTGCTGAAAAATTAGTAGAAGATGAAAAAATTCGCCAGTATCTTAAAGTGAGAATTACAAAAGGTGGTATTTCTAAAGTAGTTATTGAAAGAACTATGAAAAGATTAACTCTTACCATTCATACTTCAAGACCAGGTATCATCATCGGTAAAGGTGGAGGAGAAGTTGATAGTATCAAAGAAGAGTTAAAAAAATTAACTAAGAAAGAAGTACAAATAAATATTTCTGAAATCAGAAGACCTGAGTTAGATGCTCAAATAGTAGGTGAAACAATTGCAAAACAATTAGAAGCCAGAGTAAATTACAGAAGAGCAATTAAAATGTCTATCGAATCTGCAGTTAGAGCAGGTGCTGAAGGAATCAAAATTAGAATCAGCGGTAGATTAGGTGGTGCAGAGATGGCACGTTCTGAAGAATTTAAAAAAGGTAGAACTCCATTACATACTTTTAGAGCAGATATCGATTATGCTTGGGTAGAAGCTTTAACTATCTATGGTAAATTAGGATTAAAAATCTGGATTTGTAGAGGTGAAGTTTTAGGAAAAAGAGATTTATCTCCAAACATAGGAACACCAGCAGACAAAGCAGGTCCTGGCGGAAATGATAGAAGAGATGATAGAGGTGGAGATAGAAGAGGTGGTGGAAATAGAGATAACAGAGGTGGTGGAGATAGAAGAAGAAAATAATTTTTAAAATAATAGAGCTTAAATTATTATAAAATGTTACAACCAAAGCGTACAAAATTTAGAAAACAGCAAAAAGGCAGAGTTAAAGGATTAGCTAATAGAGGTAGTACTGTAGCCTTAGGAACTTTCGGTTTAAAAACTTTAGAAAGTGGCTGGTTAACGAACAGACAAATTGAGTCTGCAAGGATCGCACTTACTAGATATATGAAAAGAGAAGGAAAAGTTTGGATTAGAATTTTCCCTGATAAACCAACTACACGTAAACCAGCTGAGGTACGTATGGGTAAAGGTAAAGGAGCACCAGATGGATGGGTTGCTGTTGTAAAAGCAGGAAGAATCTTATTCGAATGTGAAGGGGTGCCTTTAGAAACAGCTAAAGAAGCGTTGAGATTGGCAGCACAAAAACTACCATTCACCACGAAATTTATCACTAGTACTGATTATGTAAATCAATAATAAAATGGCAAAGAAAGAATCATACAACGGTTACACCAAAAGTGATTTAGTAACCAAAATAGGCGAAGAAAAATTGAACTACAAAAAAATGAAGTTCACACACGCAATATCATCCTCAGAAAGTCCAATCAAATTGAGAGGTCAAAGAAGAGAAATTGCAAGAATGCTTACAGAATTAAATAAAAGAAAAGACTAATAAATAA
Organism: Saprospirales bacterium; assembly: GCA_947464015.1. Taxonomy (GTDB): domain Bacteria; phylum Bacteroidota; class Bacteroidia; order Chitinophagales; family CAMDFR01; genus CAMDFR01. The sequence continues at coordinate 9,334 of CANHVE010000047.1, forward strand.
TTAGGATGGAAAGGAATTTAAGAAAAACAAGAGTAGGGGTAGTGGTAAGTGATAAAATGGAAAAAACCATCACTGTATCTGCAGAACGTAAAGTGAAGCACCCTAAATATGGTAAGTTCATGAAAAACACAAAGAAATTTGCGGCTCATGACGAAAAAAATGAGTGTAAAATGGGCGACACCGTGAAAATCATGGAGGTTAAACCATTGAGCAAAAACAAACGTTGGAGATTAGTTGAAATCATAGAAAGAGCAAAATAACATGTTACAAACAGAATCAAGAGCAAACGTAGCTGATAACAGCGGTGCCAAAGAGGTACTAGTTATCAAAGTATTAGGTGGTACTCGTCGTAGATACGCATCTGTAGGAGATAAAATCGTAGTGTCAGTTAAAAAAGCACTACCTGCAGGAGGTATTAAGAAAGGTGCTGTATCTAAAGCAATTGTAGTAAGAACTAAAAAAGCAATCCGTCGTAAAGATGGTTCGTATATTAGATTTGACGAAAATGCAGTAGTATTACTTAATGCACAAGAGGAACCAAGAGGTACACGTATTTTTGGCCCAGTAGCCAGAGAACTTCGTGATAAAGATTATATGAAAATTGTTTCACTAGCACCAGAAGTATTATAATAAAATGGCAAATAAAAAAACAAACGCTCATCAGGGTAAAATCCATATTAAAAAAGATGACACAGTTATCATCACTTCAGGAGATGATAAAGGTACTAAAGCGAAAGTATTATCTGTATTGAAAGATGATTATAAAGTTTTAGTTCAGGGAGTAAATATGATTTCTCGTCATACTAAACCTAATGCAAAAGAAACGAATGGAGGTATCATTAAAAAAGAAGCTCCAATTCATATCTCTAATGTAATGTTAGTGGATCCTAAATCAGGTAAAGCTACCAGAATTAAAAGAGAGAAAAAAGATGGTAAAACTATTAGAATAGCTGTTAAATCAGGTAGCACAATCTAATATATTATATAAAGAAGCAATAAAAAGTAAGATGACATATATACCAAGATTATTAAAAAAGTACAAAGAAGAAGTAGCTCCAAAGCTAAACGCACAGTACAATTATAAATCGGTAATGCAAATACCTAAAATCACTAAGATTTGTTTAAATCAAGGGGTGAAAGGTGCTGTACAAGATAAGAAAATGGTCGTTAATGCAGTAGAAGAAATGACTATTATAGCTGGACAAAAAGCAGTACCTACTTTATCTAAAAAAGATATCTCTAACTTTAAGTTAAGATCTAACATGCCTATCGGTACTAGAGTTACACTTAGAAGTGAAAGAATGTATGAGTTCTTAGATAGATTGATTTCTGTTTCTCTACCAAGGGTAAGAGATTTTAAAGGAGTTGAAAATAAAGGATTTGATGGTAGAGGTAATTTCTCTATGGGTATCACAGAACAAATCATTTTCCCAGAAATCGTTTTAGATAAAGTATCTAAAATTAACGGGATGGATATCACCATAGTAACAACTGCTACTACAGATGATGAAGCTTACAATTTATTAAAAGAAATGGGAATTCCATTTAAAAAATAATATTACAAGATGGCAAGAAAATCAATTATAGCTCGTCAAACAAAAAGAGCAAAACTTATAGCAAAATTTGCTGAGAAAAGAAAAGAGTTAAAAGAAGCAGGCGATTATGCAGCTTTAGATAAATTACCAAAAAATGCATCTCCAGTTCGTCATAGAAACAGATGTGCTCTTACCGGAAGAGGAAGAGGATTTATCAGCGCTTTTGGAATCTCTCGTATCAAGTTTAGAGATTTAGCAAGTATAGGTAAAATACCAGGGGTAACTAAAGCTAGCTGGTAAAAAATAAAATAGCAAATAGAAATAAATTATATAGTTAATAATTATAAGTAGAAAAAATGTTAACAGATCCAATATCAGATTTTTTGACTAGAATCAGAAACGCACAAATGGCAAAGCATAGAATTGTTGAGATTCCTGCGTCAAAATTGAAAAAAAGAATAACAGAAATTTTATATGATCAAGGTTATATCTTGAAATATAAATTTGAAGAAGCAGCTGAAGGTAATCCTCAAGGAGCTATTAAAATAGCCCTAAAGTATGACCTTACAACTAAAACTCCTGTTATTAAAAACATCGAAAGAGTTAGTAAACCAGGTTTAAGAATTTATTCAGGTGCTGAATCTTTAGGCAAAATTAGAAGCGGTCTAGGAATCTCTATCATCTCTACCTCTAAAGGGTTGATGACAGATAAAGAAGCTAAAAGACTTAATATAGGTGGTGAAATCATTTGTAGAGTATTCTAATTCGTTGGTAAAATATTAAATTAAAGAAATAAAACTTAAATAAAGATGTCAAGAGTAGGAAAGATGCCGATAAATTTACCAGACAAAGTGCAGGTAAAAATGGAAGGTAGTCAAGTGACAGTAAAAGGTCCTAAAGGAGAACTTACTAGAAGTATTGATCCGGATATTACTGTTAAAGTTGAAAATGGTGTAATAGAATTAACTAGACCCACTGAACAAAAAAGACATAAAGCAATGCATGGTCTTTACAGAGCATTGATCAATAATATGGTAAAAGGAGTTAGTGAAGGATTCGTTAAAAAAATGGATTTAATTGGGGTAGGTTACAGAGCTTCTAATACAGGTCAAATGTTAGAAATCGTAGTTGGTTACTCGCACCCTATCGTATTCTTATTACCTAAAGAAATTAAAGTAGCTACTGAAAATGAAAAAGGTAAAGCTCCAAGAGTAATATTAGAATGTTCGGATAACGAACTTTTAGGAATGGTGGCTGCCAAAATTCGTTCAGTAAGAAAACCTGAGGTATACAAGGGTAAAGGTATTAGATACGAAGGCGAATTCGTGAGAAAGAAAGCAGGTAAATCAGCCGCTAAAAAATAATAAATAAGAGAATATAAAAAATATATTGAAAAATGGTTTCAAGTAAAAAATTAACAAGAAGAACTAGAATACGTACCAAAATTAGAGGTAAAGTAAAAGGTACAGCAGATAAACCAAGATTATCTGTTTTCAGAAGCAATATGCATGTATTTGCACAATTGATTGATGATATAGCAGGTAAAACTTTAGCTGCAGCTTCTTCAAAAGAAAAATCATTTGTAGCTTCAGGAAACAAATCAGATCAATCAAAAGCAGTTGGGATGAACTTAGCTACAAAAGCTATCGCTGCAGGTATTAGTAATGTAGTATTCGATAGAAGTGGTTATTTATACCATGGTAGAGTAAAAGCTATCGCTGAAGGTGCTAGAGAAGGTGGATTAAAATTTTAATAGAAGAAAATTATAAAAATATAACATGTCTAAAGGAAACGTACAAATTTTAAAATCTAGTGAACTAGAACTAAAAGACAAAGTAGTTAATATCAGAAGAGTAACTAAAGTTACTAAAGGGGGTAGAACTTTTAGCTTCTCAGCTACAGTAGTAGTTGGCGATGGTCACGGTATTGTAGGTCACGGATTAGGTAAAGCAAAAGAAGTAACGGATGCCATTCAAAAAGGTATCGATGATGCTAAGAAAAATTTAATTAAAATACCCGTACATGGTGGTACTATACCTCACGATCAATTAGGTAAATTTGGTGCTGGTAAAGTATTAATCAAACCAGCTTCTCACGGTACAGGTGTAATTGCAGGTGGTGCAATGCGTGCAGTATTAGAAAGCGCTGGAATTAAAGACGTATTAGCAAAATCTCAAGGTTCTTCTAATGCAGCTAACGTTATTAAAGCTACTATGGATGCTCTTAGTAAATTAAGAGACCCTTATACAGTAGCAATCAATAGACATAAATCATTAAGCAAAGTATTTAACGGTTAATCATATATCATGGCAAAAATTAGAATTACTCAAATCAAGAGTGCAATTGACAGACCAGTTAGACAAAAAGCTACAGTTCAAGCTTTAGGTCTTAGAAATCTTCACCACACTATTGAAGTAGAAGCCACTCCACAAATTTTAGGAATGGTTAAAAAAATTGAACATTTATTAAAAGTAGAGCAAGCATAAAATAATATGGAATTACATTCATTAAAACCAGCAGCTGGTTCAGTAAAAAAAGCTAAAAGAATCGGTAGAGGTCAAGGTTCAGGTAGAGGTGGTACTTCAACTAGAGGTCACAAAGGACAAGGTTCTAGATCAGGTAGTACTACTAAACCAGGTTTTGAAGGGGGGCAAATGCCACTTCAAAGAAGATTACCTAAAAGAGGATTCAAAAATCCATTTAGAATCGAATATACTGCCTTGAACTTACAAAAATTACAAGAACTTTCTGAAAAACTAAATACTACTACAATAGATTTAGAATTATTAAGAAAAAATAATGTAATCTCTAAAACTGAAAGAGTAAAAGTTTTAGCTAAAGGCGAATTAAAATCTAAAATGGATATTAAAGTAAACGCTGTATCAGTTACTGCTAAAGCGGCTATCGAAGCATTAGGAGGAACTGTTACAACAACAGATACAAAATAATTTATGAAAAAATTCATAGAAACACTTAGGAATATTTGGTCCATAGAAGAGTTAAGAAATAAAATTCTTATTACTCTTTTATTGGTTTTTGTTTATATTATTGGAACGTATATCGTACTTCCAGGTATAGATGCCAACGCTCTTCAAGCAATGAAACAAAAAAGCAATGACGGGCTTTTAGGTTTGATTAATATCTTCTCAGGTGGAGCTTTTGCTAATGCATCAATTTTCGCATTGGGTATTATGCCTTATATCTCAGCATCGATTGCTGTACAATTATTATCTCTAGCAGTTCCGTATTTTCAACGTTTAAGCAGAGAAGGTGAAAGTGGAAGAAGACAAATTAATCAAATTACTAGATACCTTACCATCGCTGTTACTACAGTTCAAGGTATGGCATATATTACCAACTTAAAAACACAGTCACCTGAAGCTATTACTCAAGCAGTGCCTTACGCATTCTTCGTTGTATCTTCATTAATCTGTTTATCTGCTGGTACATTATTCGTAATGTGGTTAGGGGAAAGAATTACAGATAAAGGTTTAGGTAATGGTATCTCTTTAATCATCATGGTAGGTATTATCTCTCGTTTACCAGGTGCGTTCTTACAAGAAATTGCAGCTCGTTTTACTTCCAATGGTATGATGATTTGGGTACTTGAAATCGCTTTCTTCGTAGTTGTTTTAATGGGAATTATTTTATTAGTACAAGGTACAAGAAGAATCCCAGTTCAATATGCAAAAAGAAATATCATGCAAAATGGTAGAATGATGCAAGCAGGCGGTAATAGACAATATTTACCTTTAAAAGTGAATCAAGCAGGTGTTATGCCTATCATTTTTGCTCAAGCATTAATGTTTTTACCTGCAACTTTATTACAGTTATATCCAAATACAACAAATACTTTTATTAAGTCATTTACAGATCATAATTCATGGATCTATAATACAGTAGTATTTTTATTAATTATGATTTTTACTTATTTCTATACAGCCTTAGTAATTAACCCTACTCAAATGGCTGATGAAATGAAAAAGAATGGTGGATTTATCCCAGGTGTTAGCCCAGGTAAAAAAACAGCAGAATATATCGATAATGTAATTAGTAGAATTACATTACCAGGTTCAATTTTATTAGCTATTGTTGCAATTATGCCAGCTATTGTACATATTTTTGGTGTACAACAAGGATTTGCATACTTCTTTGGTGGTACTTCTATCTTAATCATGGTAGGTACTATTTTAGATACATTACAACAAGTAGAAAGTCACTTGTTGATGAAAAAATACGATGGTCTTACTAAAGGTGGTAGAATCAAAGGAAGACAAGGTTTAGCAAGTGTAGGAGGAGGATATTAAGCTATGATGATCATCAAAACTGATGAAGAAGTAGAATTAATACGAAAGAGTTCAATGCTCGTTTCAGCAACATTAGCTGAAGTAGCAAAAAATATAAAAATAGGGGGCAATGGTCTAAAATTAGACAGACTCGCAGAAGAGTTTATCAGAGATCATGGAGCATTACCCGCTTTTAAAGGTTTGTATGGTTGCCCAAGTACCTTACTAATTTCGGTGAATGAAGCCGTAGTACATGGTTTGCCTACAGCCAAGGAATTTACAGAAGGAGATATTCTTTCTATAGATACCGGTGCAGTTCTAAATGGTTATTATGGTGATTCGGCTTACACATTTTGCTTAGGCGAAATAAATGATAAGGTCAGAAAGCTAGTGGAAGTGACTTATAAAAGTCTTTATTTAGGTATTGAAAAAGCAATACACGGAAATAGAGTGGGAGATATAAGTCATGCTATCCAAAACTACTGCGAAGTAGAAAATAAATTTGCTTGTGTAAGAGAATTAGTTGGACACGGATTAGGTAAAAGTTTACATGAAGATCCACAAGTTCCTAATTATGGAAAGAAAGGAACGGGACCAAAATTGGAAAAAAACTTAGTTATTGCCATCGAGCCAATGATAAATATGGGGAAAAGAGGAGTATTTACAGCTTCAGATAAATGGACCGTAGTTACCCAGGATAGGCTGCCATCAGTGCATTTCGAACATACAGTGAAGGTAGGAATGGACCAAGCAGAGATACTAACCAGCTTCGAACCGATAGAAAAAGAAATAAAAATGAACAAAGATGTTGTGCAAATCAATTAAATTTACGAAATTTGCACTCCCAAAAAATAAAGAATGGCAAAACAGGACCTTATAAAACAAGATGGAATTATTACTGAAGCATTGTCAAATGCAATGTTTAGAGTAAGACTTGAAAATGGTCACGAGATAATAGGACATATATCAGGAAAGATGAGAATGAACTATATCAAGATATTACCGGGCGACAAAGTTTCTGTAGAGATGAGCCCATATGATTTGAATAAAGGAAGAATAAATTATAGATACAAATAAATAATAAACAGAAATGAAAGTAAGAGCATCTGTAAAAAAAAGAAGTGTAGACTGCCAAATCGTTAAACGAAAAGGTAAAGTTTATGTAATTAACAAAAAGAATCCGAAATTTAAACAAAGACAAGGTTAAAAAAAACAAATAATCATGGCAAGAATTGGAGGTATAGATATCCCTAAAAACAAAGCAGGTTGGGCTTCATTGAAGTATGTATACGGAATCGGTTATACAACTGCAAAAAAAATGTTAGACAGATGTGGCATTCCTTACGAAACAAAAGTAAGTGAGTGGAACGATGAAAACATTGCGGCTCTTAACAAAATTATCGCTGACGAAATTAAAGTAGAAGGTGAGTTACGTTCTGAAGTTCAAATGAACATTAAAAGACTTCAAGATATCGGTTGTTTTAGAGGAATCAGACATAGAAAAGGTTTACCTTTAAGAGGTCAACGTACAAAAACAAATTCTAGAACTCGTAAAGGTAGAAGAAAAACTATCGCGGGTAAA
>CANHVE010000048.1 GCA_947464015.1 Saprospirales bacterium
AATTTTTATCCAATATTTTGATTCATTTCCACTTCTAAGAGCAATATTATAAAATCTAATCAACTCTTTTCTAGTACCAGATCTTCCCTCAACTATATTTGAACCAATTGAAGTGGCACTTCTTGTTAATTGTCTTACAATAATTTGATTTAAAGTTTTTTCTTTATTTAAGTAATTTAATAAACTAATTGATAATTCTAAACATCTTTCAGCTATATCTTTCATTTATTATTTTTTTACTTTTTTTATACTCCTTAAATCTTTTACCTTACAATTTTACCTTTTTTAAATTAATTAAAACTCAATTCTAAGGTACTTTTTTTCAATCCATAATTACGTACCATACATTCAGCTGGATTTTTAACATGCCATTCAAATTCCTCACGGAAATGTCGAATGGCAGCAGCAACCGGCCAAGCTGCAGCATCTCCTAATGGACAAATCGTATTTCCTTCAATTCGTCGTTGAATATCCCATAACAAATCGATATCTTCCATATTTCCTTGACCATGTTCAATTTTGTGAAGCACTTTCAACATCCAACCAGTACCTTCTCTACAAGGAGAACATTGGCCACAACTTTCATGATTATAAAAACGAGTGAAGTTCCAAGTGTTTCTCACAACACATTGATCTTCATCGTATACGATAAATCCACCTGAACCTAACATTGAACCTGTAGCGAATCCTCCATCTGCTAAACTTTCATAACTCATCAAGCGAGATTCGCCATTAGCTGTTTTATAAAATAACTCTGCTGGTAAAATTGGAACAGAAGAACCACCTGGTACCACCGCTTTAAATTTTTTACCATTGGCAATACCGCCACAATATTCGTCACTATTTAAAAATTCATCTACGGGTAGACCTAAATCAATTTCATATACACCAGGTCTATTAATATTGCCACTTGCTGAAATCAATTTGGTTCCAGTGCTTTTACCGATACCAATTTTAGCATATTCATCTCCTGTATTATTTACAATCCAAGGCACTGCTGCGATGGTTTCAACATTGTTTACTACGGTAGGACTTTGCCATAAGCCTTTCACCGCAGGGAATGGGGGCTTCATACGAGGATTACCTCTTTTCCCTTCTAATGATTCAAGTAAAGCTGTTTCTTCCCCACAGATATATGCACCACCACCAGGTTGAACGTATAGTTCTAAATCATAGCCTGAACCTAAAATATTTTTGCCTAAAAACCCATTCGCTTTCGCTTCCGCAACCGCTTTTTCTAAAATACCTACAATCCACATATACTCCCCTCTGATATAGATATAAGAAGTGTTTGCACCCAAGGCAAAGCTGGAAACAATCATACCTTCTACTAATAGATGTGGAAGTTTTTCCATCAAGTATCTATCTTTAAATGTACCTGGTTCACTTTCATCGGCATTACAAACTAAATAGCGAGGAATACCTTCTGGTTTAGCTAAAAAGCTCCATTTCATGCCGGTTGGGAAACCAGCACCTCCTCGACCACGTAAGCCTGATTTTTTTACTTCTTCTACAATCGCCTCAGGACTCATAGTTTTCAAAGCTTTTTCTACAGAAGTATAACCTCCTTTAGAGCGGTATGCTTCAAAACCAAGAATATTGGGTACATTGATATGTTCTAATAATAATTTTTTACTCATTATTTATTTTTCAATTCATTTATTAAAGAATCTACTTTCTCTTCGGTTAAAAATTCAACAAAACTGTCACCTAATTGAAGCATTGGAGCGTATCCACAAGCACCAAGACATTCAACCGCTTTAATCGTAAACAATCCATCAGCGCTATTACCACCCACTTTACAATTGGTTTTTTGCTCAATATATTCAATCATTTTTTCTGCTCCTCTAGTGCAGCATGGTCCTGTTCTACAAACTTCTAAAACATATTTACCCACTGGTTTTAAGTTAAACATCGTATAAAATGTAGCTACTTCATATACTTCGATAGGAGTGATCTGTAATAAGTCTGCAACGTAATCCATCACAGGAATACTTAACCAGCCATCATTATGTTTTTGTGCTAAATGCAAAACAGGAATTAAAGCAGATTTTTGTTTTCCAGCAGGATAACGTTTTGTAATCTCTTCAATTTTATCTAGTAAGTCTTGCGGAAATGGAATTTTCGCAGTGACTTCTTTGGTACGTGTATCGTAAGTATTTCCCATTTTTATAAGATATTAGATTTTAGATTCTAGATACTAGATACTAGATTCGTAAATCTTTGTTTTATTATTTTATTTAAATTTTAGTTTTAAATTCAACATTTTTTAAGCATCTAATTCTCCTGCAATTACGTTCATACTACTCATGGTTAATATTGCATCTGACAATAATGAACCTTTTATCATTTCGGGATATGCTTGATAATAAATAAAGCAAGGTCTTCTGAAATGCAATCTATAAGGTGTTCTTCCACCATCACTGATTAAGTAATACCCTAATTCGCCATTACCCCCTTCCACGCTATTGTACACTTCACCAGCAGGTATTTTAGTTTCGCCCATCACAATTTTGAAATGGTAAATCAATGCTTCCATATTATTATATACCTCATCTTTAGCAGGTAAATAAAAGTCAGGTAAATCGGCATGATAATCACCTGTAGGTAAATTTTCATAGGCATTTTTAATCAATTTCAAGCTCTCCCACATTTCTTGTTGACGAACCATAAAACGATCGTAAGTATCGCCTTGTGTTCCTATAGGAATAGTAAAATCAAAATCATTATACGAGCAATATGGATTCATCACACGAACATCATAATCGACACCTGCGGCACGTAAATTAGGGCCAGTAAATCCATAAGCTAAAGCTCTTTCACCACTTATAGGACCTGCACCAATAACACGATCCATAAAGATTCTATTACGTTCTAATAGATTAGTAAATTCAGTTAAAGCAGCAGGAAAATCTTTAATAAAGGCTTGTAATTTAGTGTGAAAAGCAGGACTGAAATCTCTTTCAAATCCACCAATTCTACCTACATTGGTAGTTAATCGAGCGCCACATAATTCCTCATACATATCATATATTTTTTCTCTTTGTTGAAAAATATATAAGAAACCAGTCATGGCACCTGTATCTACACCTATAACTGAATTACAAATAATATGATCGGCTATTCGAGCTAATTCCATGACGATGATACGCATATAATCTACTCGTTTAGGAATCTCTACTTGTAATAATTTTTCTACGGTGAGATGCCATCCAATATTATTGATAGGAGAGGAACAATAATTTAATCGATCAGTGATAGGAGTAATTTGAGTATAAGGTCTGTGTTCTGCTAATTTTTCAAAAGCTCTATGAATATATCCAACGGTTTGTTCGGCCGAATGAATACGTTCGCCATCCATTTTCAATACATTTTGAAAAATACCATGAGTAGCTGGGTGTGTTGGGCCTAAATTCAGTGTAGTAAATTCACCTGAAATACTTTCTTTAGACGTTTCACCAGAATTGGCTACTTTATTATTATCGAATATGTTTGCTATATTGCTCAATGTATACTTAATTTGAAAATTTGAAAATGTATTAATTCGAAAATTTATCTTCCAAAAAATTTATCTTTTTTATCTTCTCTACTGGCATCTTCTAAAGGATATTCTTTACGCAATGGATGATAAGTCATATTTTCCATATTTAAAATACGAATTAGATTAGGATGCCCTTTAAATTTAATACCAAAGAAGTCGAATGTTTCTCGTTCCATCCAATTAGCAGCAGGAAAAACTTCTACAGCACTATCAATCACTTGTTCCGTTTCAGGCATAAAACATTTGATACGTAAGCGAATATTATTCACTAAACTATGCAAATGATAAATCACCACTAGTTCTTTGTTTTTATGATCTGGGAAATGCGCACCGCATAAATCCGTCATAAAGCTCATTTGAAGTTCTTTATGATCTCGTAAGAACGTTAATAATTCGATGTTTTTATGTCTATTGATTTCTATACTTAATATACCATATGTAATTTCAGAATGGTATAAATCAGCGCCTAATTTTTCTTGAAGTATATCTAAAAGGTAATCGTTATCTATTGAAGTCATAACTTATTTAATTTCGTATTTATCCATTAATGCTTGATATTCAGGCAAATTTCTGCGACGTAAACTTTCATTTTTGGCTAATTCTTGAATTTGCATGATACCATCTAGAATTTGTTCAGGACGAGGTGGGCAGCCAGGCACGTATACATCAACAGGAATAATATGATCGATACCTTGTAAAACAGAATAGGTATCAAATATTCCTCCGCTACTAGCACAGGCCCCAACGGAAATCACCCATCTTGGTTCAGCCATTTGTTCGTATACATGTTTTAATACAGGAGCCATTTTTTTGGCTATAGTACCCATCACCATTAATAAATCAGATTGACGAGGAGAGAAGCTTAAACGCTCCATACCAAAACGTGCTAAATCATAATTAGAAGCCATAGTTGCCATAAATTCGATTCCACAACATGATGTGGCAAATGGTAATGGCCAAAGAGAATTGGCACGAGCTAAACCTATTGTTTTATCTAAAGTAGTTGCAAAAAATCCAGGACCTTCATAACCTGGTGGCATTGGAGCTTGTTTTACCATATTGTTTTTATTTGTATCAAGAAAGTAAATTCACTTTTTAAAATTTAAAATTCAGCCTCTATTGAATTCTTATTTATCCCATTCTAATGCACCTTTTTTCCATACGTAAGCAAAACCAACTAAGAAAAAAAGTACAAACATAACAACAGCAATAAATCCTTCAATACCTAAACTTTTAATATTAACAGCATAAGGGTAAAAAAAGATTACTTCCACATCAAATAAAACAAATAAAATGGCAGTTAGAAAATACTTAACACTAAAAGGCACTCTAGCATTACCAACCACGTCAATACCACATTCAAAAGTTTCGTCTTTTCTTTTTCCTTTACGCAAAGGGCCTAGTAGATGAGTTGCAACTAACGTTACAACTACAAAGCCCAAAGCAACGGCTAATTGAAATACTAGAGGAAAATAATTATGAGGTGTATTCATATTTTATTGGTCTATATTATTAGTTAATAAGCAATGCAAATCTATAACATAAATAGAAACAAATATATTTTTTAGGAAATTAATTTCTATACATGTATACATCAAAAATGTGGATTATTCAAACTACAAAGAAAGGACTTTAGCGAGTTGTAACATTTCTTTACTGATGCTGTTTTGTTGGAGTTTAATGGCTTTTTCAAATGGGGTATAAGTGATTTGACCATTAATTTCACCTACAGCGATATTTGTTTTGCCTTGTAATAGGGCATCTATAGCGCCTGCCCCTAGTTTAGAGGCCAATACTCTATCTCTACAACTTGGATTTCCACCTCGCTGAATATGACCTAAAATAGATACTCTCGTTTCTAAATCGGGATATTTTTCTTTAAACATTTCAGCCACTTTAAAGGCTCCACCACTTTCGTCACCTTCTGCAATAATGATGATTGAAAACAACTTCGTATCGCGTTGATTTTTTTCAAATCGCTCCACAAAACTTTCATAGTCATTAGTTTGTTCGGGTATAAAAATAGCTTCCGCACCACTAGCAATCCCACTATTTAGAGCTATAAAGCCTGCATCTCTACCCATTACCTCCACAAAAAACATACGATTGTGAGAGGAGGCGGTATCTCTTATTTTATCAACCGCTTCAATAACGGTATTGAGGGCGGTATCATAACCAATCGTAAAATCTGTTCCGTATAAATCATTATCAATCGTTCCGGGTGTACCAACTACAACAATACCAAATTCTTCATTCAAAATTTTGGCACCGGTATAGGAGCCATTTCCTCCACAAACTACCAATCCTTCAATCCCCAATCTATTTAGATTCTCAAAAGCTTGTTGTCTATATGATTTCTCAAAGAATCTTTTACTTCGGGAAGTTTTTAAAATAGTACCTCCTCTTTGTATAATATTGCTTACACTACTGTGATCCATCAATTTGATATGATTATCTATTAATCCTTCAAAGCCATTTTCTATACCATAAACTTCCAACCCATTATAAATACCAGTTCGAACTACTGCTCTGATATTGGCATTCATTCCTGGAGCATCTCCACCAGAAGTCATCACCGCAATTTTATTGATTTTTTTCATTTTCTTTATTTTAGAATGTAAAAATACTTTTTCTATACGATATAATAAATTTCATTAAGTACTATCTTTGGAGTTCATTTATGTTTAATTGATGAAAAAAATAGTTACACTCATAATTATATTAAGTATTGTCATTTTTACTTATGCTCAGTCTACTAATGCACCTCTAGGGTTTGATACCTATGATTATATGGATAGATTTGATATTAAATACGGTAAAGTACTACCTGTATTTCATAGTGCTGATAAGCCCTTTAGTTTGAAATCTATTGCGCATCATAATGAAACATTGCGAGCTTCTAATATAGTTTTATCTAAAACAGATAAATTTAATTCTGATTATTTATTGAATAGTGGTAATGAATGGTATGATTCTACAAAGAGTATTAGTAAAAAACCATTTTTAAAATATTTTTATAGAGAGCCTGCCAATTTCTATTCGGTTCGTACCAAAAAAGATGAATTTATATTAAAGTTTAATCCACTTCTTGAATTAGCTATTGGAACAGAGATTGGCGATAAAATGCTATTAAAAAATACGAGAGGTGTTGAGTGTCGATTTAGTATTAAAAAAAGAGTAAGTGCTTATTTTGCAATTTACGAAAATCAATTACTGATGCCTGAGTATATCGATTCTACTACTAGTTCGAAGTATGCTCAAGCACGTGTTCCGGGCTTTGGCTACTATAAAGATTATAAACCAAGATACTTTAAAAATAATCAAGGAGTAGATTTTTTCGATTATAGAGGGTATATCACCTTTAATATATTACAACATATCGACGTATCATTTGGACATGATAAAAATTTTATTGGTGATGGTATTCGCTCTTTATTCTTAAGCGATAATAGTGCACCTTATCTTTTCTTAAAAATCAATACCCATATCTGGAAGATAAACTATCAGAATATTTTTTGTGAAGTTGTAGGCCAATATAAAAGGGGAGGAGATTTGCTACTCGATAAAAAATATACGGCTTTTCATCACTTAAGCGTACAACCTACTTATTGGTTAAATATTGGATTCTTTGAAGGTGTAATTATGACTCGTAAAAAAAGTTTTGATATTCAATATCTAAATCCTATTATCTTTTATCGCTCTATTGAACAAAGTATTGGTTCGCCCGATAACTCTATGGTAGGATTTAACTTCAAAGCTAATTTTGTACGTCATGCTCAAGTATATGGGCAATTTATTTTAGATGAATTTAATTTTTCAAAATTTAAAAATAAATGGTGGGGAAATAAATATGGGTTTCAATTAGGAGCAAAATATATTGATATTGGAGGTATTAAAAATTTAGATGCACAAGCAGAGTTTAATATGGTTCGACCTTATACCTATACGCATAATTCAAACAATCCTGGTGCTTTAGCTAACTATACGCATTATAATCAACCATTAGCACATCCGTTTGGATCTAATTTTAGAGAGTTTATTTTGGTTATTCGTTACCAACCAATACCACGATTAAATTTGACTTTGAAATATTTAAATACAACTGTTGGTGAAGATACTTCAGGAATTAACTGGGGTTCTAATATATTCTTACCAACTAGTTTTAGTACTATGCCTTTAGGTGGAGATAATGGTTATGGAAATAAAACCACACAAGGTGTTAAGAATACTTATAATATTGTGCATTTAATGGCTAGTTATCAAATTAGACATAATGTATTTTTCGATCTTCAATATAGTATACGAGCTAGAAATAGCGCATTAAATGAAGCGGATCATACTACACAATATTTTTATGTAGGAGTAAGGGTCAATATCCCACGACGTACCTACGATTTTTAATAGCTATTACCTATAATTTTAAGTACTAAATGATATCTATTTTTTAGATGATTCTTGTATCCGTTTTTGATAATATTCTTTTTCAGCTAATGAACTATTATTTAAACTGATGGCTTTATTAAAATAATAAATGGCTTTTTCCTTGTTTTTTTGTCCACTATAATATCTACCTAAAATACCATAAGTATCATAATAATCAGGGTTTGAAGCTATAAATCCTTTTTCAAATGCCTCATCTATTTGCATTTTTGAACCATGCATTGCCGCATGTGTAAAGGCTTGCTTGGCTTGTTTAAAATTCAAATGGTCTTTATATAAAGGAGAAAATAAAAAGCTATCTGCTGCAATGGTATAAGCAGTATCATAGATGACTATATCTTTTGTAAGTCCTTTATATGTATTGAAAATATCATCTAAATCATAGCATAAATATTCACCTATCTGGTAGGGACCCACACTGATCCAGACTTTTAATTCATTAGGTTTAAAAATAATAGAATGGTGACAAATTAATTGATTTAAGGCCATTTCATTGCCTAATCCTAGTGCTTCATGGTCTTTACCATCTCGTTTACGAAGTATATTGGCAACATCTAAATAATTGAGTTGAGTGTGAGTTGCTAATTCTTTTTCAACGGTCTGATATCGATAGTTTGAAGTGCTATATTTAATGTTTTCTTGATTTTCTTTCGTATTAAAAAAAGTATCACTTTGAAAATGATTGGAGCAAATAATCTGGTTCTCATTAGTAATAAAAAGAGTTGTTTTACTAGGAGATTTTTCAATAATGGCTGATTTTTTATCTTTCCAGGAGCCGATTAAAATACTTTCACTAACAAAAGTTTCACGTTTTTTTGCAATAGCAAATGCTTCATCAATGGTAGTTGCATATTGTAAAATTTCTCTACTAAGCAATGAAATAGGAGTTTTAGCACCAGTTGGATAATCGCTTTTAGAGGCATTGATCGTGATGGTTAAGCCATTTGTATTCATGCCAGATACAGTGCCAATCATGCCTCCCCAACTGATCATCATAAAATCAATTCCTTTATCTGGATGAATAAATTCAATGATTTTATTTTTAGCGAAACTATCGCCTACATAGAAATCGAAATTTCTACCGATGAGCATAGTGGAATCGCTGCATTTATTCCCCCAAACACCAAAAGAAGTACAACCTACAACCATGTTCATCCCTTGTAATGCATGACCAATATCATGCGCCGCATGGTAATTGAGTAATCGTTCATAGTTAGTGCCAATAAAATCATAGTTGTTACTAGCGCTTTTACTTACCCCATATATTTCTTGTAAGTATTCAGTAGGAATATTTTCGTCAATATTACGATCAAAAAATTTAATCATATATTTCAGAAATTTTAAATAGGAGGTAGAAGGGATAATTTCTTTGATGCTAGCTACAAAATAATCTTCTTGACTTTGAACCAATTCTTTTGATAAGAGTCCATTTTTCAGTCCCCTTTCATATGGATTGTCCGCTTCTACATACATTTCATATAATCCATACTTATTTTTTTTGATCCAAGATTGATCAATGGTATAAAAATGATCGGCTAATCGTTTCCTTTCAAAGCTTTTGTTTGAGCAGTTTGCAGGCACTTCAATACGAGTAAACCATACAAAAAATAAACAAAAAACAACGATAAATACAAGGATGCCTATACTAAATCGAAAAAGATTTTTTAAGCTAAATATTTTTTTAAGTCTTTTCATAATAATAAATGCAAAATTACCTAATTAGCGAAAGATATGTGATATAATAAAAAATGGTACAAAATATAATTTTAGCTTCAACATCAAATTAATATTCATTAATTTTGTGTTACCAAAACTTTTTAAGGGACATTGTATATATGCAAATAGGTGTAAACAAACTATTACTTGACGATTTAGAAAAAATATTATTTAAAAAAGAGTCGGTAGCCATTAGCGAAGAATCCAAACAAAAAATCAGAAATTCTTTTGATTTTTTGCAAGACTTTTCACGAGATAAAATTATTTATGGTATCAATACGGGCTTTGGACCTATGGCCCAGTATAGAATTGAGGATAATGCTCGGGAGCAATTACAGTATAACTTAATTCGATCTCATTGCTCAGGAAGTGGTCAACCTATTTCGATGATTCATTCTAAGGCGGTGTTGATTTCACGTTTAAACACACTAAAATTAGGTTATTCAGGTATACATATTTCAGCTATTGAATTAATGACTGAAATGATCAATCTTGAAATTTATCCTGTTATTTATGAACATGGTGGTGTAGGTGCCAGTGGTGATTTGGTACAATTAGCACATGTAGCCCTTGCCTTGATTGGAGAAGGGGAGGTTTGGTGCCAAGGTCAAATCATGAAATCAAAAGAATGTTTTGATCAATATCAATTGAAACCATTACAAATTCATGTGAGAGAAGGTTTAGCCATTATGAATGGTACTTCTGCTATGACAGGAATTGGGATAGTAAATTTAATACATGCGAAAAAATTAGCACGTCTTTCAGTGATTATCTCAAGTATGATCAATGAATTATTAGGCGCTTACGAAGATCATTTTGGTGAAGAATTAAATAATACCAAGTTACATAAAGGTCAAATTCAAGTAGCAGCTCAAATGAAAAAGATTTTGACGGATAGTAGCATGATTAAACATCGCTATGAGCATTTGTATAATGGTAAGCTGACTGAAGAAGTATTTGAAGAAAAAGTACAAGAGTATTATTCTATTCGTTGCGTACCACAAATTTTAGGAGCTATTGTAGATACAATCGCTACTTGCGAAGAAGTGGTGATCAATGAATTAAACTCAGCTAATGATAATCCAATCATTGATGTTGCTTCTAAAAATGTATATCACGGAGGTAATTTTCATGGTGATTATGTAGCTCTTGAGATGGACAAACTTAAATTAGCAATGACTAAATTGTCGATGTTAATGGAACGACAATTGAATTATTTATTGAATGATAAATTGAATGCAAAACTGACTCCGTTTATCAATTTAGGCAAGTTAGGTTTTAATTTTGGTATGCAAGGGATTCAATTTACTGCAACTAGTACAGTGGCCGAAAATCAAACCTTATCTACCTCTTCCTACATACATAGCATTCCTAATAACAACGACAATCAAGATATCGTTAGCATGGGCTCAAATGCAGCTTTAATCGCTTCTAAAGTGATTGAAAATACTTATGAAGTTTGTAGTATTGAATTGATGTCGGTATTACAAGCCATTGATAGTTTAGGCATAAAAGATAAATTATCTAGCTTTAATAAAAAGTTTTATGAAGAAGCTAGAACATTGATACCAGTAGTGATTGAAGATAAACCAAGTTTTGAATTACTGCGAAATGTAAAAGCTTATTTAAAAGAAAAAGAGTTTAATATTAACTAATGAGTGAGATTAAATACGCCTTAATTACAGGAGCTTCAAGAGGTATTGGGAAAGCCATTGCAATTCGATTAGCATCAAGTGGCTATCATATCTTATTGAACTATCAAAGCAATGATCAGGCAGCAGATGAAACAGTTGCAGCGATACAAGCCAATGGAGGAACTGCTACTAAGATGAAATTTGACGTATCAAGTGAACAAGAAACTGAAACAGCTATTCAGCAATGGATGGATAGTACAGGGGTGAGTTATATAGAAGTATTGGTAAATAATGCAGGAATCAAGAAAGATAACTTGATGATGTGGATGACGAATGATGAATGGAAATCGGTGTTGAATACTTCTTTAGATGGGTTCTTTTACATTACTCGATTTTTATTGAAACCGATGTTGACAAAGAGATATGGAAGAATTATCAATATTGTTTCATTGAGTGGAGTAAAAGGAATGAGTGGTCAAACGAATTATGCAGCAGCAAAAGCAGCAGTAATTGGAGCTACTAAATCCTTAGCACAAGAAGTGGCTAAACGAAAAATTACCGTAAATGCAGTTGCTCCAGGATTTATTAAAACGGATATGACTAGTGATATAGATCCTGAGATGTATAAAAGAATTATTCCGATGGAACGATTTGGAGAAGTAGAAGAAGTAGCTTCATTAGTGAACTATTTAGCTTCAAAAGATGCGTCGTATATCACTGGTGAAGTGATTCATGTAAATGGAGGATTGTATACCTAATTAAATGAAAAAATAATTTTATAAAGTGAAATTAAGAAGAGTTGTAATTACAGGTATTGGCGCTTATTCTTGCATTGGAAAGAATGTAGAAGAGATTAAAAACTCGTTATATACAGGCAAGTCAGGTATTATATATGACCCTGCTCGTAAAGAAATGGGTTATAGATCTGCTTTAACAGGTTTTATAGAGCGACCGAATTTACAAGGATTATTACATAGAAGATACAGAGGCTATATGGCTGAAGAAGGCGAATACGCTTATATTGCTACGCTAGAAGCTTTAAAACAAGCTAAAATTGAAGACTCGTTTTTTGATACGCATGAAGTAGGTATCTTATATGGCAATGATAGCACTGCAAATGCAACTGTTGAAACCAATGATATCATTCGTGCTAAAAAAGATACTTCTATGGCGGGTGGTGGAGCTATTTTTCAGTGTATGAATAGTACCGTAAGTATGATTCTATCTACTATTTTCAGGTTGCGTGGTATTAATTTCACCATTAGTGGCGCTTGTGCAAGTGGCTCCCATAGTATTGGAATGGCTTATACGATGATTCGACACGGATATCAAGATATTATTATTTGTGGAGGTGCGCAAGAAGTTAATGCCGTTACTTTTGCTAGTTTCGATGGTATTGGTGCATTTTCAATACGTGAATCTGACCCTACTAAAGCCTCTCGTCCATTTGATAAAGATAGAGACGGCTTAGTACCTAGTGGCGGAGGAGCTACAGTAATACTCGAAACGCTTGAATCGGCTTTAAGTAGAGGAGCTCCAATTTTAGGCGAAGTGATTGGTTATGGGTTCTCTTCTAATGGGGGACATATCTCTCAGCCCAATGTGGATGGTCCTTCCAGATCATTAAATATGTGTATACAAGATGCCAGAATTCAATTAAAAGATATTGAATATATCAATGCACATGCTACTTCTACACCAATAGGCGATATGAATGAAGCAAAAGCCATTCATCAAGTATTTGGTAATAATAAACCCTATGTAAGTAGTACGAAGAGTATGACAGGTCATGAATGTTGGATGGCTGGTGCCAGTGAAATCGTCTATTCTTTAATAATGATGCATAATGGATTTATCGCACCTAATATTAATATGAATGAACCAGATGAAGATAGTGCAAAAATAAATATAGCTACCTCTACCATAGATAAAAACTTTGATGTATTTTTATCGAATTCTTTTGGATTTGGAGGAACCAACTCAACATTAATTGTAAAAAAATATAAACCATAAATAATTTATGAATAGTGTAATGACCATGGATGAAGTAATAACTATCACTAATAATTTTTTAGTGGAAGAGTTTGAAGTAGATATGGCTAGTATTAAACCAGATGCTCCAGTAAAAGAGACATTAGAACTTGATAGTCTTGATTATGTAGATTTAGTAGTGTTAATTGATACACATTTTGGATTTAAAGTACAACAACAAGACTTTAAAGGGATAGTTACGTTCCAAGATTTTTATAATTTCTTACATCAACGAGTTAAATAGCCGCATTAGCTATGGCTGAATGGCAAGGACAATCTAGAGGGACTCCCTTAGGATATAAAATATTTCTTTTCTTATTAAATAGAGTTGGTGTACGTGCCGCTTATTTATTACTTATTCCCGTTTCCTTATATTACGTATTTTTTGTACCAAAAGCCACGAAAGCGATTTATTACTATTTCCATAATCGATTAAATTATTCTCCTATTCGTGCTATCTTACGGACGCGATTAAATTTTTATGTATTTGGTCAAACTATAGTTGACAAGTTCGCTATTATGGGTGGGATGAAAAGTGCTTATAGCTATGAGTTTGATGGAGAGGAACATTTAATTGACATGGCTAATAATACAGGTGGAATTTTAATTGGCGCACATTTGGGCAATTGGGATATAGCCTCTCAATTATTAAATCGTTTATCCAAGCCTTTTAATATAGTGATGTATGAAAATGAGCTGGAGAATATGAAGAAATTATTTGAACAAGCACTGAAAGATAAAAAGATAAAAATTATTGCAATCAAACAAGATTTATCACATGTATTTGAAATTAAAAAAGCATTTGATAATAAAGAACTCATCTGTTTTCATGGAGATCGATTTTTGGACGGAAGTAAATTTATAGAAGCTAATTTTTTAGGAAAAAACGCGAAATTTCCTCATGGTCCATTTTATTTGGCATCTAAATTTAAAATGCCGTATACCTTTGTTTATGCGATGAAAGAGCCTTCTTTACATTATCACTTATATGCTACCAAAGGAAAAGTTCATCAAGGAACTGTAGAAGAATTGGTTGCTGATTATGTTGTTCATCTCGAACAAAAAGTAAAGACTTACCCTTTGCAATGGTTTAATTATTATCAGTTTTGGAACTAGGATTTTTAATTACGAATTACGAATTACAAATTACGTCACGCTATAGCGTGAAAGAATTTAATTACGATTTTTTACTTTGAACTAAGAACTTTGAACTAAAAAAGATAATTGACTTAAAGCTATTCTCATGTTATCAATTCCTCTTTCAATATCTTCAACCGTACAAGCCCCAACACTGGCTCTAAACCAAGGAATCATGTTGGTGGTACCAAATGCATTAAATGGAACTAGTGCAAGTTTTGCTTCTTTAATTAAGTATGAATTGATATCCATCGAATTTTTTAAAACCGTTCCATCTTCTGCTGTTGCATTTAAATAATCGATTTGAATTGTTAAATAAATAGCTCCTGCAGGTGCGATAGCATCTACTTTAAATCCTTCTTTCTTTAATTGATGTATCCCAGCATATAAAGCATCTAATGATGTTTTTAATTTCGTTTCATTTGCTTGTAAATAATCGTTTACAGCAGTATCATTTTCTACAAATCGAGCAAAGGCAACTTGTTCTGCTTTAGGTGCCCAAGCTCCAATATGTCCCAATATAGATTTCATTTTATCTATAATGTTTTTTGGTCCAAAGCCCCAACCCACTCTAACTCCAGTACTGGCAAAGTATTTAGATGCACCATCAATATAGATGGTATATTCTTTCAATTCAGGATATAAACTAACAGGATCTACATGTTTCGTATCACCAAATGTCAATAACCAATAAATATGATCATACATGATATACAATGGTTTTTGATCAGGGCTTCTACGTTTATTTTCTGCAATCACTAATTCACAAATATCACGTAAAGCTTTTTCTTGAAACATTGTGCCCGTAGGGTTTAAGGGCGAACAAAGCGCCAATAAAACAGCATCATTTAAATGTGGTTTTATATCTTCGGCTGTAGGTAAAAAATCATTACTTGCTTGTGTACGCACAGCCACTCCATCAGCTCCCGTTAAATAACAATAGTGATTATTGTTCCATGATGGGATAGGATAAATTACCTTATCGCCTTTATCTACAATAGAAAGATAGGTAGCATAAATCAAGGGTCTAGAGCCCCCTGCAATGAGTAATTCATTGGTTTCGTATTGTAATCCTAAACGTTTATGTAAAAATTTAATAACGGCTTCACGAAGTTCTAAAATACCATCGCTTGGCGGATAATTTGTTTGATTGTCTTTATAGGCTTCTGTGATATATTGTTTGAGTAAAGTAGGAATAGGGTAGTAGTTTGAATTGAAATCGCCCACAGTAAAATTGCTTACTTGCTCCCCATTTTTAATCATGGCGTTCACTTCACCTGCAATTTTTAGAATCTCACTTCCTATCAATCCCTCTGCTAATATTGAGTTTTTCATATACGATTTATTATATAGATAATAAATAAATATACTACTAATTTACCATATCAAAAGCGAGTATTAAATATTTTTAATTCCTTCCTTTAGCAGCTCTTTTCCTTTCAGCAGCACGGTTTACAGGTTTTGTTTTTTTAGGTTTTCGTTTGGTTGGTCCACCTAAATTTACTTTTTTATTCTTGAATGATTTTTCATGAAAC
>CANHVE010000049.1 GCA_947464015.1 Saprospirales bacterium
TACAACATTCTACAAGACAGATGATTTATTGACTCAGTTAGGAATTGGAGAGGCATTAGTTACTGTTTTAAATGAAAAAGGAATTCCTACCCCTTTAGCTCATACAATGATGATAGCACCTCGAACACGTATGGATGTGATTACAGATGCCGAATTGAGTGCGTGTGTAAGTGCATCTAAAATTGCTTCAAAATATAATGAAGAAATTGATAGAGAATCGGCGTTTGAAATGTTGAATGCCAAAATACAACAAGCAACAGTAGTAAAAGAAGAAGAGAAAGCCGCAACAGAAGAAGCAAAAACTGAGAAAAAAACTGGATCGGCTAAAGCAGAAAAATCAACATTTGAGAAAGTAGCAGAAAGTAAGGTAACACAAATTGTTGTAAAAGAAGTAGCTCGTGGATTATTAGGGGTATTAGGTTTAAAAGGCACTACTACTCGTAGAAAGAAAACAGGGTTATTTGGATTTTAAAATAATTCCCTCATATAAATTAAAGATATTAAACGTAAAAAAAAATCCCCTATACTAGTATAGGGGATTTTTTCATATGATAAATTAATATTTATTTTTTTCTTCCTTTTGGAGCACCTTTAAAGTAATTACCTGCTTTAGAATCATTACCTGCTGGAGCACCTAAACGATCCATACAACATCTGAAACCAATATCGTCTGTACTTAATTCTTCAGATAAATATCTACGAGCACCTGGTGAAATATAAAATGCTCTATCTTTCCATCCACCACCTTTATATACTCTAGCTCTATCATCAACTAATGTAGCATTACCATAATTATATTTGGTCCAAGAGTTATCATCACCATCATTAAAATTGATAACATCACCTTTTTTATAGTTTCTTCTATTGATGTTTTCATCAGCTAAGACAACTCTTTTAGTAATTCTACCTAAAGAATCTTTTTCAACCGGAACACCTTCTGCATCTAATACTGTAGTTTTATAAACATTACCTCTAAAAGAACGAAAATCGTTCATATCAGCAGTATTCATAGGACGATACACATCCATTACCCACTCATTTACATTACCTGCCATATTATAAAGACCATAATCATTTGGATAGAATGAACGAACAGGCGATGTAATATCTGCATTATCATTTAAGTTTCCTGCGATACCCATATTATCTCCATTTCCTCTTTTGTAGTTAGCTAAGAAATCTCCTTGCCAAGTTCCAATTTTAGGATAACGAGTACTAGTTCCATTCCAAGGATAAATTCTTTGATCAGAAAATCTCTCTTCATCTTTATATGGTAAATTACCAATTAGGCCTTTAGCTGCAAATTCCCATTCAGCCTCAGTAGGTAAGCGATATATTGGTAATAAAATACCATCTTCCATTCTTACTTTTCTTTCTCCACTGCTATTTGGATTTAAATCTACTAAAGGTTTTTTCACCATACCTTCATATTGACCTACTAAATAAGCTTCTGTATTGAAATTATCTTCATTCACTTGATTAGCATTTAATTCTAATACCCCTTCTCTAATCAATATCATTTCATTTACTCTATCACTTCTCCATGCACAGAAATCTGTTGCTTGTAACCAACTTACACCTACAACTGGATAATCGCTGTAAGCAGGGTGTCTTAAGTAATATTCAACGTAAGGTTCGTTATAAGCTAATTCATCACGCCATACTAGAGTATCTGGCATTGCTTTTTTAAGAACTGAAGGATAATCAGTACCATAAACTCTATCTAACCAATATAAATATTCACGATAATGTACGTTAGCTACTTCGGTTTCATCCATATAGAAAGAACTTACTGTTACTCTTCTAGGAACGTTATTATGTTCGAATAAGACATCTTGTTCGTTATGCCCCATTACATAAGTTCCACCTTCAACAAGTACTAAACCAGGTCCTGTTTCTTGACCTTCGTATTTGTGGGTTTCAAAACCACCCCATTTAGAATTGTTATTTTCCCAACCTGTCATACTGCTTTTTTCCTTGGCACAAGATCCTGCAAATAATGCGAGAGATATACCAACCGCTGATATCAGAAAATAATTCAGTCTTTTCATAATTCGTTTTTGTATTTATAATAATCTGCTAAATTAAAACATTTTTTGTTAATAACTATACTAATTGTTTAAAATTTTAAAATTTGAGGGCAAGATAAGATTCCACTTCTATTTTTAGGGTTAAGTGAATTATCATCTTTCCCAATACTGAAGGTCATTGTAAGCTCATGCGACCCTCCTGTTGCTTTGGCTAATTTCCCTAAAGTAATATCATAACTATATCCCACTCTAAAAATGCCTTTTCTAAGTCCGACAAGTACAATAACGGCATCTGAGTTCTTAATATTGTGTCTAAACCAAATACCTCCATAAATAATTTTAACATTTAACAATAATCCTAGGCTTATTTGATTGAAGTTTTTTTGTCTGACGTAGTATATGTTAGGAGAAAGGAAAATGTTCTCAATTCTACGTAATTTAAATGGAATTATAGCTCCTGCATGTATACTGTATTTTACAGGAATACGAGATTCATCACCACTAGTTATGGCTTCTTTTGGGCGTAATATATGGCGAACCGTGACACCAGCATAGTATTTATTGGTGAAATATAATGCCCCTAATCCCATATCGAATATATTTTTACTAAAATTATCAGGAGTTATTTCTAAGGTAGCATTTGGGACCCTAAAACTTTGATAAAATCCTTTTAAAGGATCTATTTGATCTCCATATAATAATTGATACCAATCGATGCTTCTATTTATGTATGAACCTTCTAGAGCAAATCTGAGCCCCATTTTTTTATTGAGTCTTAACTGATATGCATAGGCTAAGGAAACGCTATTAGCAGCCCATAAATTATTAGCAATTCGGTCTGAAGACACCCAAAGACCAATGCTACTTCTTATTTTCTCAAAATGTTGATCATAGCCTCCTGCGTAGGTGGCAAATCCACCATTAAATCCTGCTCCTAGGCTAGGCCATTGATTTCGATAGGCTAAAGTAAAACGAGGCGCATTAGCTGTACCAGCCATGGCAGGGTTTAAGTGTAAGGGTAAAGAAAAAAATTGACTATACTCAACGTCTTGCGCGTTTAATACGTCTAATGTACAAAAGAATAGTACTATTATATATAGGTGCTTTTTCAACAAAAAATTAAATAACTTGTTAAACATTAACAATATTGTTCCACATGTGCCGTTTTACTCTTACTTTTATAATCATAAAAAAAGGAGATAATTCAGTTGCAATTTTACGATAAACGAATTTTAATATGAAGTCTTATTATACCATAAAAATAATCTGTTGTCTTTTTATAGCTACAACTTTCATACAATCAAACGAAATATTTGCAGAAAAATTGCACATTGACCTTGAATGGAAAGCGAAATTAGATACTTTACCATTATTAAACACAAAAAAAATTCAAGTATTAAGCCTACAAAATAATGGGATTAATACCTATGAAAACCATTTTGTTGCTCAATATAAATCAAAAATAAATTTAAGTAGAGCTGGAATTGTTAATACAACCATAACAAATCCTGTATATATTTCTTATTCAGGAGAATCATTTGAAGGAAACACTTATTTAAAAAATGACTTTAGTGCTCAAATCATAAGCAGTTATTTCAAAAAAAATGTTCAAGGCATATTAGAGATTAATCCAATAAGACGAAATCCTGTAAGTGGGCAAATTGAATTACTTTCTTCTTGCGATATAGAATATACTATAAGTGCATTTAGTAGTTCAGCTATGAGAGGTGCTGGTAGTAGAGGCTTTGTAGCAAACTCTGTTTTATCAAGTGGCAAATGGTATAAAGTATCGATACCAAATACTGGTGTATATAGAATAGATTATGATTTTTTGGTGAATACCATGGGGATTAATGCAGGTGACTTGAACTTTAATACTATAGGTGTATTTGGCAGAGGCGGTGGGATGTTGCCGCAAAAAGTAGGAGATGCGCGAGTAGATGACTTAAAAGAACTTTCCATTAAAACTGTTGACAATAATGGGAATGGACAAATTGAATCGGGTGATTATTTTGTGTTTTATGCAGAGGGACCTATTGTATGGTCTTTTGACACAATAAACAATACTTTCATACATAGCAAAAATTTGTATGACTCCAAATCTTATTATTATATTACTACCGATAGAGGCACTAAAAAATCATTTGCAACTCAAGCATCCACAACAGGTGGTACATTAGTTACAAGCTTTAATGATTTTGGGGTACAAGAGGATGATCGTAACAATTTAATTAAATCGGGTCGTAATTGGTATGGCGAAAAAATGAGTAATGTAAATAGCACTTTGAGTTATACATTTGATTTTCCTAATTTGCTTACAAGTACTCCTGTAAAACTAAAATCAGTAATAGCTGCAAGATCGATATTAGCATATACACAGCTAAACTTAAGCTTGAATGGCGCAAGTGTTTTTACACATAATGTAGCAACTGTTGGAGCAGATTATACTGATATTTATGCTAATATATCTACCCTAACTAGTAGCACTACAGTTGGCTCAAGTGCTATAACTGCTAGTTACAATTTCACTAATCCTGATAATAGTGCCAATGCATGGATAGATTATTTTGAAATTAATACACGTAGAGCATTACAATTCACCTCTAACTATATGTTATTTAGAGATGCTAGCAATATTGGAACTAGTGCTATCTCAAAATTTCAACTATCTAATGCAGGTAGTAATATAGCCATATGGGATATCACAGATATGTTTGATGCAAAAGAACAACAAACTACATTGACAGGTGGGAATATTGAGTTTTCATTAAGTACCCCTATCATTAGAGAATTTGTAGCAGTTGATATGAATTCAATTGGAGCATTTACAAAACCAAGTTTTGTTGAGAAAATTAGCAATCAAGATTATCATTCGCTAGCAAGTTCTCATCCAGATATGGTTATTGTTGTTTCAAATGAATTAAATAGTTATGCAACTGCTTTAGCTAATTTACATCAAACAAATGACCATTTAAATGTAGTGGTAATCAATATACCACAATTATATAACGAATTCTCAGGTGGAATAGCAGACCCTACTGCAATACGAGATTTCATGAAAATGTTATACGATGCAGCAGGTTCTGATCCTAATGACTTACCACAATATTTATTGTTATATGGTGATGCTTCCTTTGATCCTCAGTATGGAAGAAATCAATCTGTGAGTACTCTTATACCAACTTTTGAAAGCAATAATAGTTTATCCCCTATTGAGTCATTTTGTTCAGATGATTATTTTGCTTGTTTAGATAATAATGAGGGATTAGATATGAGTCAATCTGGAAATATTATGGACATTTCAATAGGCCGTATAGTTGTAAGAGATGCGGGGCAGGCATCTGATGTAAATAATAAAATTTTCACCTATGTTTCACCTGAAACGCAGGGCAGTTGGAGAAACTCAGTAACATTTGTGGCTGACGATAAAGATGGAAACACCCACTTATCGGATGCTAATAATGTGGCAGATAATGTAACTACTCGATATCCTGTATATAATATTGATAAAATATATTTAGATGCCTATAGAATAGAAAGCACACCTGCTGGTAACAGATATCCAGACGTAAATAATGCCATTCAAAATAAGTTATTTCAAGGGTCATTGATTTTTAGTTGGGTGGGGCATGGTGGTGTTCAAAATTGGGCTCATGAACGTATTTTTGATGTATCTGATATAGAAGGCTTGACGAATATTAATAAATTACCATTATTTTTCACGGCTACATGTGATTTCAGTAAGTTTGATGAAGAAGGAATAACCACTGCTGGAGAAAAGCTATTATTACATGATAAAGGAGGAGCCATTGCATTAGTAACAACAGTTCGTTTAGTTTTCTCTTATTCTAATAGTTTATTAAATAATGCATTTTTCAGTAAAGTGTTTGAGCCCTATTTAGGGAGGAAACCAACCATTGGTGAATTAGTTATGGAAACTAAAAATGGGATGACAGATGCTGTTAATACAAGAAAATTTACCTTATTAGGAGATCCAGCACTAACCTTAAATTATCCTACCTATCAAGTAGTAACTACTTCATTAAATGATGATCCTATAGGTGGCAATATAGACACTTTAAAAGCTTTAAAATATATTACAATCAAAGGAGAAGTTCGTGATTTATCTAATGTAAAAATGACCTCATTTAATGGAGTCGTATATCCGACTATCTATGATAAACGTCAAAACATTACAACTTTAGGCAATGATGGGAACATCCCCTATACTTTTGGTTTACAAAAGAATGCTATTTTTAAAGGGAAGGCCACTGTGAGCAATGGTGAATTTACTTTTTCTTTCTTAGTACCCAAAGACATCGATTATAGTATAGGTAAGGCTAAGATAAGTTATTATGCGAATGACAATGTAAATGATGCGAATGGATATTCATTTGATGCTTATGTAGGTGGAGTAGCTGATTCATTTGGAGAAGATCATGAAGGACCATTGTTAAATGTATATATGAATGATGAAAAATTTGTATTTGGTGGAACTACCGATGAAAATCCAATTTTATTATTAAAATTATTTGATGCGAATGGTATAAATACTTCAGGTACTGGTATTGGGCATGAAATAACTGGAGTTATAGATGGAGATGAGAAAAATAAATTCTTTTTAAATGATTTTTATGAAGGAGAGCAAGATAATTATAAAATAGGCAGCGTTCGCTATCCATTTCATAAATTGAGTGATGGGAAGCATACTATTGAAGTTAAAGCTTGGGACACCTATAATAATAGCAGTAAGGCATATACTGAATTTATCGTAGCTAAAAGTGCTGAATTAGCTTTAAGTCATGTACTAAACTACCCAAATCCATTCACAACGAGTACTAATTTTATGCTTGAGCATAATAGACCAGGGGAGGATATAGATGTTGTGATTCAAATTTTCAGTCCTTCTGGTAAAATAGTTAAAACGATACATGAAATTAAAAATACAGAAGGATATAGAATAGACGATATTCATTGGGATGGGCGAGATGAATATGGAGATAAAATAGGTAGAGGTGTATATATTTACAAGGTAAACATAAAAACTTCTGAAGGAAATGCACATCAATTTGAAAAATTAGTGGTATTACAATAACTTTGTTAATTATAAGAAATATATATAGATATGAATATTAAAAGAATAATTTTTGTTTTGAGTAGTATAATGTTTGGAATAACATCAAGTCAACTACATGCTCAAATCGGTAGAAATGGACAAAGTATTACAGTTAATACCGTAACAACCTCTGTCCCATTTGTACGAATTGCACCAGATGCTCGTGCAGGTGCGATGGGTGATGTAGCAATTGCAACAGCGCCAGATATGAACAGTATCTATCAAAATGCCTCTAAACTAGCCTTTGTACAAGGAGATTATGGAGTAGCTATACATTACACTCCATGGCTTAGAGCATTGGTAAATGATATCAATATGGTAACCATTAATGGATATTATAAAATTAAGCAGAAACAATCTATTGCATTAGGTTTAAAATACTTTTCATTAGGACAGATCACATTCACAGACAATACTGGCCAAACAATAAGAGATTTTCGCCCGTATGAAATGGCTGTAGATGGACACTACGCAAGAGCATTAAGTAAAAACTTTGGAGTAGCTATTGGGTTACGTTTTATTTATTCAAATTTAGCAAACAATATTACTCCTCAAGGTGGAGAGACCATTAAGCCTGGTTATGCAGGATCTGGAGATTTAAGTTTTTATTATAAACAACCATTAAAGGTTGGGAAAATGAATACTGAATTAAGTTTAGGATTAGCTTTAACTAATATTGGAAGTAAAATCACTTATACAAATTCGACTCAAAAAGATTTTATTCCAGCTAATTTTGGAGTAGGTATAGGATACAAATTAGACATTAATGAGCATAATAGCATTGGTATTTATTATGATTTAAATAAATTGATGGTACCAACACCAGATGGTTCTCCTAATGATTCTACTAGAAGAGCAACAGGTGTTATTAAAGGTATGTTTACTTCATTTAATGATGCACCAGGTTGGTATGACGATAATGGAAATTATGTAAAAGGATCAAGAACAAAAGAAGAATTAAGAGAATTGATGCATGGTGTGGCTTTAGAATACTGGTATTCTAAATTATTTGCTGTACGTGCAGGATATTTTTACGAACATAAAACGAAAGGAGCTAGACAATTTTTAACTGTCGGTGTGGGTGTAAAATACTCTATTTTTGGGTTAGACTTTTCGTATTTAGTTCCTACATCAACTGTAAAAAATCCATTAGATAATACCTTACGATTCTCCTTATTGTTTGATTTCAATAAATCGGCAAACGATCCATTATTCAAGAAAAAAGATGCTAGTGTAACACCTTAATTTTTAAATTACAACATATAAAAAACGCATATCCATTCGATATGCGTTTTTTTATTATTAAATATTGAATGTTTATGTATAGCTTTGTAAACTAGTGAAACACGTATACTTTTCAATCTTATTATTTTTTCTATCAATATCTGCATATACTCAAAGTACAGTAGTGCATGGGACTATTATAGACGAAAAAACAAAAGAAGCCATTCCCTTTGCAAATGTTGTATTTAAAGGCACACGTACTGGTGCGATAGCTGATTTAAATGGGCAGTATATATTAACAGGAAATGTAAAAAGTGATAGTATATCTGTTATATATTTAGGATATAAAACCAAAGTAATACCTATTACAAATGGTACTAACCAAGAAGTAAACGTTCAAATGACCAGTATTGAAAAGGATCTTGGCGAAGTAACAATCAAAATTAAAAGAAAAGATAAAAAGGTAGAGAAGGATACTACAGCCTATCGTTTATATCAGGAAGTAGTTAATCATAAACCTTATAACAATCCAAAAAGTATTAACTCATATCAATTTGATGCCTATACAAAAATGGAAATGGATGTCATTAATATAGGAAAAGGTTGGAAAAGATTGATATGGATTTTTAAGCCATTTCGTTATTTTTTTTCATTTGAGGATTCTTTAGAAGATGGGACTAAATATGTACCGGCTTTAATTCGAGAAAAATTAAGTACCATATCATATAATAAGGACCCTGAAAAACAACTAGAGATTATACATGCAGATAAAATATCAGGTATTCAGAATAATTCTATCAATACCATCTCAGAATTTCAACTGGGTGAAATTAATATCTATGAGAATGTTATATTAATTGCAGGAAGGTCATTTATTTCTCCTTTCTCTCCTATTGCACGGGGTACATATAGATATTTTTTAAATGATACATTAAGTATTAATGGGCGCACCTCCTATTTATTAAAATTTGCTCCTATTAGTTTAGAAGATTTAGCATTTACAGGCTCTGTTTGGGTTGATTCAGCGTCGTATGCGATACAAAGTGTTATGATTTATCCAAATCCAAAAGTTAATTTAAATTTCATCACCGACTATAAAATTAGTCAAACATTCGATATGGTGAATACGAATCAATGGATTATGAAAGATGAGAAAATTGAAGCTTTGGTGACTATTTTCGATAACAAGAAAAGTATAGCAGGCTATGTACGCAAATATAATAGTCGTAAAAATATTGAAGTAAACATTCCATTTGATGCCAATTACTTTGAAGGTGACAAATTACGATACGATACAGCGCACAACAAAAAGAGTGATGAATATTGGGCTTCAAAGAGATTTGAACCTTTAGTTAAAAGAGAACAAATGATTTATGAGGCAGTGGACTCTATGCGAAGAACTAGATCTTTTAAACGATTTGAATGGGCAGCCTATTTAGTTACTTCTGCTTATATACGAACAGGTGATGTTGAATTTGGAAGATTTTACACCTTTATTAGTCGAAATAGTATTGAAGGATGGAGACCAAAATTTGGATTTAGGACGACGAATACCTTTAGCAAACAACTGATGTTACAGGGTTATTTAGCGTATGGCTTAAAAGACAAGCAATGGAAATATGAAGCCATGGCTTACTATAATCCTAAAACTAAAAACGAGAAATGGTTTCAAATTACATTTGCAACCAGATATGATTTGAATATATTAGGGCAGACAGAAGGATTATTTGCACCAGACAATTTCTTTTATATTTTCAGAAAAGCTCCATTATCTAAGATAATGAAAATAAGAGAAACCGTATTTACATTAGAGAAAGAAGTTACACAAGGCTTAAATATTAGCTGTTCACTATCCTACAGGAAATTTTTTGCAACTCCAGGAGTATTAGATTTTGGTTATAAAGGTGATGGACCTCAACTTAAATATATCAAAGACTTTACGGATATTCCTCTACAAGTTGGGTTTAGATATAGTTTATCTGAAATTTATTTAAAAAAGACGATGTCTAGGAGCTTTGTAGCAAGTAAGTATCCAGTTATTAATTTTAATTATTCAATGTCTGTAAAAGGAATTTTAGGATCGGATTACACCTATCAAAAGTTTGATTTTTCATTGGTGCATCGTTTTCCTAGTCCTATTGGTTATACCAAATATAAAATATATGCAGGATTGATATTAGGTACAGCACCCTATCCATTACATTTTTTAACGGCAGGGAATACTGGATATATCTATAATCAAAAAAACTATAACTTACTTCGTGATTTTGAGTTTGCAAGTGACAAGTATATTGCTATATGGATTGATCATCATTTTGATGGCTTTATCTTTAATAAAATACCTCTATTAAAAAAACTAAAATTAAGAGAGGTGCTTTGTTTTAAAGGCTTATGGGGTGGGATGTCAAAAAACAATCGAAGTACTATTCAACTACCACCAGATTTATATACCCCTGGTCCAATACCTTATATTGAATGTGGTTTTGCCATAGAGAACATACTTAAAGTAGTGCGTGTAGACTTTATTTGGCGGGCCACCTATAGATATTCACCTGGAGCTCCAAAATGGGGAATTAAATTTAGTTTCGTCCCTTCTTTCTAGAATCCTACGTATAAAAAAATATCTATAATTAGTTTGTTATACTAGCATATTAGTTTTAATTTTGGACTATCAATTTTTAACCATTTCAATTTAAAAAATCATACTATTTTATGTCAGATAATGCAGTTTTAAATATCGAAGGCAAAGAATATAATTTGCCTTTACTTAAAGGAACCGAAGGAGAATTAGGCTTCAACATTGCTAAATTAAGAGATGAATCAAACTACATTACTCTTGACGTAGGGTATAAAAATACTGGTGCAACTACTAGTAAAATTACATTCTTAGATGGTGAAGAAGGAATTTTAAGACATAGAGGTTATGCGATTGAAGATTTAGCTGAAAATTGTACTTTTTTAGAAGTAGCTTATTTACTTATTAAAGGGAATTTACCAAATGCAGAAGAATTAAAAACTTTTGAGACGACAATATCTAGACATACCTTAGTTCATGAAGATGTTAAATTGATGTTGAATGCATATCCTACTGGAGCACATCCAATGGGTAAATTAATGGCAGTTATGGCATTGATGTCATCTTTCTATCCAGATAGTTTAAATCCGCATAGTCAAGAAGATGATTTTGCTATTACAATGAATCGTTTATTAGCGAAGATGCCTACTATTTGTGCTATGATTCACAAGCATAGTGTTGGACATCCAATGGTTTATCCTACAAATAATTTAAGTTATGTAGAGAATTATTTAAAGATGACATTTGGACATATTACTGAAGGATATGAGTGTGACCCAGTAATTTCTGATGCAATGAATAAATTATTAATCTTACATGCAGACCACGAACAAAATTGCTCTGCTTCTACAGTAAGAATGGTAGGATCATCACATGCCAATTTATATGCTTCTATCAGTGCTGGTATTGCTGCATTATGGGGACCATTGCATGGAGGTGCCAACCAACAAGTATTGGAAATGTTGCAAGAGATTAAAGATTCTGGAATTACACCAGCAGCCTATTTAGAAAAAATTAAAAATAAAGAAGCAGGTGTAAGATTGATGGGATTTGGACATAGAGTTTATAAAAACTTTGACCCTAGAGCAAAAATCATTAAAGTAGCATGTGATAATGTTTTAAATAAATTAGGTGTTAAAGATCCATTATTAGATATCGCCTTAAAACTTGAAGAGATAGCATTGAAAGATGATTATTTTGTTTCAAGAAAATTATATCCAAATGTAGATTTCTATTCAGGAATCATATACAAAGCATTAGGATTCCCAACTCAAATGTTTACTGTATTATTTGCATTAGGCAGATTACCAGGTTGGATTGCACAATGGAAAGAGATGAGAGAAAACAATGAACCAATTGGAAGACCTCGTCAATTATACTTAGGAGAACCATTGAGAAAGTTTGTTCCGATGAGTGAAAGAAAATAGTATTTCTAACTATATATAAAAAAGCATGTATTTGGTTAAAATAGCTATAGAAGATTAGATACTATTGTATTAATATAAAATTAAACGAGATGAGAGATATATGCGATTATATAAAATTGCAAACAAGTATTAATGATTAATTCTAGTATTAATAAATAAAAATGTATAAATTTAGATATTAAAATAAATGAAAAATCATGATGAAAAATAAAAAACACCTATTCATACTAGTAGTATTCTTTTTAATTTATTCAATCAGTGGATATGCACAGAGTGCAGATGTAATGAGTACGTTAAGTAAAAATAGTGAACAATCTATGTTTTATAATGCCATACAAAAAACTGATTTACAGAATACTTTAAAAGCAGCTGGACCGTTTACTATTTTTGCACCAAGTAATGCTGCATTTCAAAATTTAAAATCGGCTTTATTAGAATTCATGTTAAAGCCTGAGAATAAAGATAAACTCGTTAAATTATTAAATAATCATATCGTAGTTGGTAATTATGATGAGGCTAAATTGCTAATGGCATTAAGTAGTAATAAAAACACTATTACACTTGGTACAATAGGTGGCGTTCAAATTACAATTACAAATGAGAATGGCATTTTATATATTAAAGATACACAAGGTGGTAAAGCAACTATTCAAAAACCTTTTGTAGCTGCAAATAATGGTTTAATATATATGATTGACAAAGTATTACAGTAATTATTCAAATAACAATTATAAAAAAACTCGGAACATCATTCCGAGTTTTTTTTTGATTATATAAAAGATACTATTCTATTTATTGAATCAATTCATTAAAATATTGTAGATATTTTTCTTTCCAAGCTTCAACTGAGTATTTTTCAATAATAGTTTGTCGAGCTTGTTTCCCTAATTGATTTCTTAATTCGGTATTAGAAATAAGTAGAGATAATTTTTCAATCCATTCCGTTTCAGTAGATGCTAAAAAACCATTAATACCATTTTGAATAATTTCTGAATTAACGCCTACAGGGCTCATAATAGTGGCAATTTGAAGAGACATATATTGTAATCCTTTAAAACCACATTTACCTTTAGACCACTTATCATCAGGCAGAGGCATGATCCCTACATCAAATTCTTCTAATTGTTCGATTTCATCTTCTTTACTCCATTTAATAGATGAGAGATTAATACTTGGGTAATGCACTTCTCTATCACTTATCAGTTTAAAATAAACAGACGGGAATTGTTTATATATTTTTTCTAGAACTGGAAGTAAGAATTCAAAATGTTTGATGGTAGTATCAGTACCAGTCCAACCGATACAAATTTTATCTTTTGCTATTTTACTTTTAGGTATATGATAATTCGTATCAATTGTAGTGGGTACTATTTTCACATTATCACAATAGTTTTTAGCATAATTTGCTAGATATGCATTTCCAGCAAAAACCAAATCCACTTCATTAATTATATCTTTAGTTTTATCAGGATTTTTTAAAAAAGCTAGTGATTTATTTGCACTACTTGTTTCTGCTAACCAAATAGCATCATCAAAATCAAAAATTAGTTTTGCAGTACTTTTTGCGAATAGTCTTTCAAACAGGGAAGTCCCTAAAAAAGACGCTTCTCTAAAAATAAAAATAATATCGTAATCATTAGCATTAATATAATTTACAAAACGAATAATAAAACTCTTAATTAAGATAATTGCTTTTGCAAAATAGTGTCCTGGAATATAAAATACACGATCATC
This sequence comes from Saprospirales bacterium, assembly GCA_947464015.1. GTDB lineage: Bacteria > Bacteroidota > Bacteroidia > Chitinophagales > CAMDFR01 > CAMDFR01. The sequence continues at coordinate 14,107 of CANHVE010000049.1, forward strand.
TTTTTCAGAAATAATATTTGAGAATGTAAATTGGTATCCGTTGGATTCTAAATATGAAAGATACTGTTCGAATCTAAATCTTTGCCCAGGAGATCTATTTTTTCTATGATTAACAATAAGTAACACTTTCTTTTTCATCTTCTATTTCTTTCTTCCAACAGCGTGCCAGTAGGGAGTTTGTTCTGAAAAAACAATATTTTCAAGTCCACAATTCATCATCATAAGTTCAATTTCTTTTTTAGAGAATCGTTGTTCTAGTGGAGTGCCAAATCTATCTAAGGCATCATTTCTAATAATATTAAAAGATTTATTTGTATAATAATATAAGGGAATTTTTTTTGCGATATTCTCTAGGCCAATAAGAGCAAATAATTTACAAAGTAAGACAAATGGCATATAAACAAATACTGAAATTAAATCGCAAACTATCTTTTTCAAAAAAGAAGGTAAAGAAGAAATAATATATCTTACGATGCTAGAGATATTAAAAATGCTTTTATACACAATGCCTCTATTATCTAATGCATAATACAAATACACTAAAAAATATCCTCCACTTTTTAATTTGGCAACAGAAGATTTCATAGCTTTTTGTGTATCTGGAATATGGTGTAAAACCCCTAGACTAAAAACAAAATCAAAAGAATTATCATCAAACGGGATATAATCCACACCCGCTTTTGTAATTCTTTTGTTTTTCACATCTTTCAATAATTTAGTAGCTGCTATTACGGCATTACTAGGATCAATTGATTCAACAAATTTAGATCTAGTTGCAACATATTTTGTCCATCTCCCACTTCCACATCCTACATCAAGTACAAGTGAATCATTATTCAACATGTTAGGTGTAATAATATCAAAATATTCATTACCAACATTGGTAATTTCAACCTCATTAAATGAATTAAATTTATTCCATTCTTCACCAAATGATTCTACCGTTTTGAAGTCGATATTTTCTAAATTTAATTCAAATACGGAAACTTCTTCGTCATCAATTTTTAAAATAGAATTTGGTGTAGTTGTATACTTTAACATATATAATTATTATTTACCTGTAAATACGGCTTTTCTTTTTTCAATAAATGCAGTTGTACCCTCTTTAAAATCTTCAGTAGTCATACACCATCCAAATAAATTAGATTCTTTAAGAAATCCATTTTCATTTTTATCGTAATAGGCATTAACACATTCAATTATTTTTGCAATTGCTATAGGTCCTTTAGAAGCAATTTTTGTAATAATTTCTTCGCATTTAGCTGTTGCTTCTTCAATAGAGCTACATACATGATTTACTAATCCGAGCGATTTAGCTTCATCTACTTTAATCATATCAGCGGTCATTAATAATTCGAGTGCTTTAGCTTTCCCAATTAATTGCACTAATCTTTGAGTTGCGCCATAACCAGGTATGATTCCTAAATTTACTTCTGGTTGACCAAATTTTGCATTTTCTGTAGCGATACGCATATGACATGCCATAGCAAGTTCACATCCACCCCCTAAGCAAAAACCATTTACGAGGGCAATAAAAGGTTTTGGGCAATTTTCAATGCTATTAAAAATTTCATGACCGCTTAGAGAAAGCTGAACACCTTTTTTTTCACTAAACTTAGAGAACTCAGCGATATCAGCACCTGCAGCAAATGCTTTATTACCAATACCTGTTATAATTGCACCTTTAATTTGATTGTTGTCATATACAGTTTGTACAATTAATTTTAGTTCTTGTAATAATTCAATGTTTAAGGCGTTCAATTTATCTTCTCTATTAATAGAGATAGTTAAAATACCTGACTTATTCTCTGTTATTAAA
>CANHVE010000050.1 GCA_947464015.1 Saprospirales bacterium
CACGATACTTCCGCGTATCACTACACTTACACCATCAAAAACTCCTGTTAACATCAAAAAGAAAAAACACAAATAAATATTTCTAGAAAAACCAAAAGCAATGGTTGCTAAACCAAATCCTGCAACACAGTATAATAATTTTTTTCCTGCTTCTTTTTTAGGAGGGAAATAAGCTAATAATAAAAGCACAATCACAATTCCTACTGAAGGTGCAGCACGTAATATGCCAAACTCTTTAGGTCCTACATGTAATATTTTATCAGCAAAAGCGGGCAAAATAGCAACTGCTCCACCAAATAATACCGCAAACATATCTAAGGAAAGTGCTGTGAGTAAATACTCGCTTTTAAACACATAATCAATTCCTTCATAGATGTTTTTAAAAATAGAAGTGCTTGTTTGCTTTCGTTCATAATGAAAATCTTGCACCATAAAAATCATAATCAATAAACCAAACAAAGTAAATCCCGATACAATACTATATGAAATATAAGTACCCAAATAACCACACAATATACCTCCAATAGCTGTTCCTAAGATATTTGCACCATAGAAATTCATGCTACCAACAGTGGCTGCATACATAAGTTTTTCTCTAGGCACCATCTGCGCCAAAAAAGCTGATTGTGCTGGAGCTAAGAATCCACGGGCTATTCCCGTTAGAAATATAACTGCAAAAATGGGCATCAATCCATATATAGGAAAAATACTTTTGAAAAAATAACTGATAAAAACTAATAATAATGTACAGATAAAATAAATGGTATTTGAACTCACTACAATTTTTTTTCTACTAATGATATCTGCTATATGTCCACCAAATAAACTAGTAAGAATAAAAGGAATTGCTTCTGCTAAACCAATCAAGCCAAGTTGCAACTCGCTTTTAGTAGCTTCATATACTTGCCATCCAACCACTACCGATTGAATACTAATCGCGAATATAATAAAGAATCTACCTATCGTAAAATAACGATAATCTTTAAAGGCTAATACTTGAAAAGCTGATTTTTGATTTTCAAAAAACTTCATTATTATAAGCTTGCTGTTCTACCACCATCCACTGGCAAATTAATACCATTGATATAAGAAGCCATATCACTAGCTAAAAAACAAACTGCTTGAGCAATTTCATTAGCTTCGGCAAATCTTCTCATAGGCACTTCATTCATCATCTCTGTTGAAATTTCTTCTACTGATTTATTCGCTTTAGTACTTTTATTATTGATAATAGCTTCGAGTCTTTCAGTGGCTGTAGCACCAGGCAATACATTGTTTACGGTAATATTAAACTGACCCAATTCATTGGCTAATGTTTTGGCCCAACTAGCAACTGCGCCACGTATGGTATTACTAACACCTAATCCGTGTAGAGGCGCTTTAACCGAAGTAGAAATGATATTAATGATTCTACCATATTGGTTTTGTTTCATTCCATTCACCAACGCTTTCACTAAAATATGATTACAAATTAAATGGTTGTTAAACGCTTGTATAAAATCTGCTTCCTTTGCATCAATGGCTAGCCCTGCAGCAGGACCTCCTGTATTATTAATTAAAATATGATAGGCTTTTCCTGTTTTATGTAAAGATTCTTCAATCACCTTTTCTACATTTGTTGGGTTAGAAAAATCTGCTATAATATAATCATGCTTTTGGCCTTTGGTGCTATCTAACTGGGCTAAAACTTCTTTCAGCTTATCTTCATTGCGTGCTAACAAGGTAACATTCGCCCCCGCTTGTGCTAATAAGAGAGCGCTTGCTTTGCCTATACCTGCAGAACTACCGCATACTAAGGCATTTTTATTACTTAATTGTATATTCATCTTGTAAAAGTATATATAATCTCCAATAGTATATGTTTATACGTTTAAAATTATATTTATTATCAATAATCTGTTACTTTTTAGTATTTATTCACCTGAAAAAGCTACTTTTATGTAGGTTTATTTCACCCAATAAAAATTAATAATTTATGTCAGTTAGAAGACCTTTTAACTTAAGAGAATGGATCACTACGAATCGTGAACTTCTTAAACCTCCTGTAGGAAATAAAAACTTATATGTAGAATCTGGAGATTATATTGTCATGATTGTTGGTGGCCCCAATGCCCGTAAAGATTATCACTTCAACGAAACAGAAGAACTTTTTTATCAACTAGAAGGAGATATTGAAGTAGGTATTCAAGAAGATGGTAAAGCGGTAACTATTCCTATTAAAGAAGGAGAAATGTTTTTACTACCAGGTAATGTTCCTCATCAACCACGCAGAGGACCCAATACAGTAGGCTTAGTTATTGAAGTAAAACGTGAAAACTTAAAAGATGGATTGCAATGGTATTGTGAAAAATGTAATAATAAATTACACGAATACTATTTTCAGTTAACGAATATCGAAAAAGATTTTATTCCACGATTCAGAGAATTTTATGGAAATATTGACTACAGAACTTGCAAAGAATGCGGTCATGTGATGGAAGCAGACCCTCGATTTGTTGACTAATAGAGCTTTTACTGGATTGCATGTTGTTTTAAAAAAAATTGTGCCCTCATTAAACCTTTTTGAATACTTTTCGTCTAGCTAGAATTCTTTCAAATAATAAAAATTTATACAATGAAAAAAATAATTTTTAGCAGCTTGCTTATTAGCACTCTTCTGTTTCTTTTCATACTCAACTCTTGTAGAAAGGCTTCCACAGATATTAGTGAAACATTAGGCAATGACAATGGCTTAGCCGAACAAACGTATAATGATGTAAATCAAATTAGTGAAGAAGCTTATGATGGATCTTTAAACTCCTACAAAACTGGTGAGGCTTCTGATGTTTTATCAACCTGTAGTACAGTACTTGTTGATACTGTTGCACGTATCATTACTATTGATTTTGGAACAACTAATTGCATGTGTGCGGATGGTAAAAATAGAAGAGGTAAAATAGTAATTAATTATACTGGCAGATATAAAGAAGCTGGTTCTGTTCATACCATTACATTTGATAATTACTATGTAAATGACAATAAAGTGGAAGGAACAAAAACGGTAACGAACATGGGTATGAATACTAGTGGCAACTACTATTATAATATCTCTATCATTGGAAGTATTATCAAAGCTGATGGAAGTGGCACTATATCATGGACCAGCTCTAGAGTAAGAACTTGGATAAATGGTTATTCAACTTCCACTAGAAGCGATGATAAATATTCTATAACAGGAAGTGCTTCAGGAACTACTGCTGATGGTGATGCATATACTGCTACTATCAGTGATGCTTTAACAATTGACTTAAGTTGTGCTCATAAAATCACTGCAGGCAGTATTATCTTTAATAAAATTGGTGGTATTGATAGAACTATCAATTTTGGCTCTGGTGCATGTGATAATACATTTACTATTTCAGCTGCAGGTAGAACAAGAACTTTAACATTTAGATAATAGTCTAATAAATAGCATAAAAAAAGCACATAAGATAACTTATGTGCTTTTTTATTTTTAATTATAGATTATATCAGGATAGATATTTCCCAACGATAGGCATTCTTCTACCCATACCAAAAGCACAAGGTGAAACCCGAAGTATAGGAGGTGTTTGATATCTCTTCCATTCATTGCTATTCACCATTTTCAATACTCTATCTATTAATGCCTTATCAAATCCTTGTGCAATTAAGTCATTCGGACCTTGTCTTTTTTCGATGTATTGATATAACAAGCTATCTAATAAATCATATGCAGGTAATGAATCTGAATCTTTTTGACCTGGCCTTAATTCGGCACTAGGTGCTTTGGTTAATATATTCGTAGGAATTATTTCTTTGTTTCGATTGATATAATTGCATATTTCATATACTTCCGTTTTATATACATCTCCTAATACTGCTATTCCTCCACACATATCGCCATATAATGTACCATAACCAACCGCTGCCTCGCTTTTATTAGTAGTATTCAAAAGTATATATCCAAATTTATTACTCATAGCCATAAGAATAACTGCTCTGCAACGAGCTTGAATATTTTCTTCTGTAACATTTGGAGCTAATCCTTCAAATAAATGCGACAAAGTTTTTTCAAAACTATCGTAGGCCTCTTTAATCGGAATTATTTCATGTGGTGATTGTAAATTTTTTACCAATGCTAAGGAGTCAGCAACAGAGTGATCACTCGAATATTGTGAAGGCAATAATACACTCATTACATTTTCACTACCTAAGGCTTCTACTGCTAAACACAATGTTAATGCAGAATCAACTCCTCCACTTAAGCCTAAAATAGCTTTTTTAAATCCCATTTTTTGAAAATAATCTTTAATACCTAGCACTAAGGCATCATGCATTAATTCATATTTATTTGTGGTGTAGTCAGGAAGTTTTTGTATAACTAAATTAGTAGAATCAAACACTTCTATTGCTTCTGTAAAATGAGGTAATAGTCCACAACAATTCCCTTGTGCATCATATACCATAGAGCCTCCATCAAAAATCAATTCTGTTTGTGCGCCAACATTATTGCAATAAAATAATGGAATATTATAAGCATCCACATTTGATTTAATGGTATGATTTCGTAGACTAGGATGAGTATAATTAAAGGGTGATGCAGATAAATTTAATATAAAATCTGGAGATTGCTGAATCAAATAATCCATCGGACAGATAGGATACATGGGATTTTCATTGCCTACATTCCAAATGTCTTCACAAATGGTCACTGCAATTTTTTTCCCTTTATAATATACACATTCAAAAATATCATTGGGTTGAAAATATCTGTATTCATCAAACACATCATAGGTAGGTAATAATGTTTTGTGTATAATATGAATTATTTTTTTATCTGCAATAAAATAGGCAGAGTTATATAAATCTTTTCCTTCTTTTTTATTGTTTTTGGTTGGACAACCAATAACAATTGCTATGTCTTTTGTGTGCTCTTTTATCTCTTGCAAACTTTGTTGACAACGATCAATAAAATCTTCAAACTCTAAAAAATCTCTGGCGGGATAACCACATATTGCTAATTCTCCAAACAAAACAATCTCCGCCTCTTTGGCTTTTGCTTCGTTTATTGCTTGAATAATTTTTTTTGTATTGAATTCGAAATTTCCAATATGATAGTTAAGTTGCGCTAAAGCAATTTTCATAAATATTCTGTTTATAAACTAAAATAATACACCTACACGCAAAGCTAAATAATTTAAATAGATTGGATCAGAGGCTGTACTTAATGTAGCTGGAATGCTATTTTTAAATTTATCATCTTTAATATGATTTAAAAAAGCATATTTATATACTAAACCAGCAACAATAGAAGTTTTACCAGCAATATTATATTCGATACCCGCTCCGCCTGAGGCTGCCATATCAAAAACGTTTACACGTGTATTATAAACTTTAACTTGATCTTTTTTTACACCATCAAAATCATTAATCAATGTACCTCTTGCTGAAACTAAAACCATGGTTGATACGCCCAGTTCGCCATACACGGTGATTCGTTTAAATTCATTAGTACGAAGCTTGATCCCTATGGGCAATTCGATATATTGTGAAGTGTATTTATGTAGGTAATCTGTATATTTCGCTTCAATACCAGCACTACCTGTATCTGGAAGCCCAAGGGTATAATTAACATTCGTACCTAAATAGTCAAAATAAAGTCCTGTGGTGAGCCCGTAATTTTTAGCAAAATAATAATCAAACTGTAATCCGAATTGAAAACCCATTCGAACCCCTTTATTATCTGCTTCAATACCAGGTGTTCTTGACCATGATAATAATGGATTAAAATTAATACCTAGTCGTGTCTTTTCTCCCAATAAACCGGTGGCTCCATCTCCTTGATTTGCTTGATATTTATGAGCATAGGTAAAAAAAACAGTGCTAAGTAATAAAAGAATGCTTATGTATTTTTTCATATTGTGTAATTTAGCTCCTTTAAAATAGAAAATAATATTTTATAAAATTAATGTATTCTTCACTGAGCTGCCAAAAATCTTATTCATACAATGAAAATTAATATTCAAAAGTTCTTCCTTGTTCTTTTTGTTTTTTCGATTACACTCACTCAATGTACCTGTGGTAACAAAAAAAACAATGCCCCAAAAATCGATAGTTCAAAAGTAGGATTACAATTTTATCGTTTTGATAAGGATTTTCAACAAGAAGGTACTAAAAACACAAAAAATAGAATGTTAGCCCTTAGAGCGAAATACAATACTTTCTACGATGTGTATGTATATGATTTAATGCGATTTGCCAATGCATATGATACTACAGATAGAGTATATGCAAACATCAATTCTTTTTTTGAATTTAAAGACATGAATCAATTATATAATTTGGTTCAAAAAGCATATCCTACTACAGAAGTGAATGATGAAGAAATTCGTAAAGCATATGCTTATTCTAAAATCTATTTACCTCGTATGAAAATGCCTAATAAAATTGTGTATTGTATGAGTGGTTTAAATGTAGGAGCATTTACTGTAGATACCGATTTTGTGGGAATTGGTTTAGACATGTATTTAAATAATGATACCTTATACAACCAAGTTTTTCCCAATTATATCGCAGCAAAACTCCGTAAGGAAATGATGTGTCAGAATGTTATGAAAGCTTTATATAATAATCAATATGGCGATCCATATATCGCTACTGGAGCCTTAATAAATTGTATCATTCAAGTAGGAAAACAGCAATATTATTTAGAAAAAGTATTGCCTCATATCGCAGAAGAATATCGTTTTGGATATAGCTATAAACAATTAAAATGGTGTGAAGACAATGAAAAACTAATTTGGAAATTTATGGCAGACAAAGATTTATTCTATAATGAAAGTGAAGCAGAAATTCGTCACTTTATTGGTGAACAAGCAAATACGCATGGTATGCCGCCTGAAAGTCCGGGAAATGTGGGTGCTTGGATTGGTTATAGAATTGTTTCGGCTTATATGGAACAAAGTAATAATAAAGCCTCTTTAGACGAATTGATACAAACGGATCCTAAAACAATTTTAGCAAAGAGCAAGTATAAGCCATAGTTGATTCTTATATGCTATTTTAATTTTCCTTTTTTTTCAAATCGATAACCTCCGTGTTCTGAACCCCAAACTTGTTTACCATTGTTATCATAACCTCTATCCCAACTGATGAGCATATTTGGCATTAAGGTAACTTCAGTAGTTGCATAGCTAGCTCCTCTTAAATCGCTAGTACATTTACTCCCTTCTGTACTTCCTACATAAACATTCGCACGTTTAAGAATCGTAACTCCACATCCTACTCTTGTATACATAGAATCTGTATTAAAACTTGTAAAAGCATCTTTCTTTTTCCATTCGCCTGCGTATTGTAATGGGTTTTTTAATGAATATATTTCACTTAAAAAACTAGTATCTGTCAATTGAGTAACCATATATATACGTTGTCGATAAGGTTTTTGTTGATTATCGTAAATGGCCTGTTCTACATAAATATACCTCGCATCTGTTTTTTCTTTCCATATGGGTTTCATACGTAAACTAATATGAAAAAAATTGGTATCGCTTTTTGATTGTTCATCATTACTAAAACTACCACTCATATAATGATCTACTAAAAAATTTAATGCTTTAGACGTTTTTTGTTGTGCAAATAATACTTGTACACCAATTAATAAGATTATTATTAAATTAAGTTTCTTCATTCTTGTACTTTTGTAAATATAAAAGTAAATAGTTTCTCTTTATTAATAAATAAATTTGTATATGAAAAACATCAATGACATTCATACTGTAGCAGTTATTGGGGCAGGCACAATGGGACTGGGAATTGCTCAAGTGTTTGGTCAATCTGGTTATAATGTTATCCTGTTTGATTTGAACCAGTCCATCTTAGATAAGGCAAAAATAAGTATAACTAAAAATTTGACAAAAGCTTTAGAAAGCAAGAGAATTACAGAAGAAAATAAAAATGCAACTTTATCACATATAGAATTTACTACTGATTTTGCAAAACTAAAAGCAGATTTAATCCTTGAAGCAATTATTGAAAAGTTAGACGTTAAACAAAAACTATTTCATGATTTAGCAGCACAAAATGATGCAGACACTATTTTAGCAAGTAACACTTCCTCTATTCCTATTACTCAGATTGCACGAGGTATAGCTAATGAAGAGCGAGTAATTGGGATGCATTTTTTTAACCCGGCACATATCATGAAATTAGTAGAAGTTATTAGTGGAGCAAATACTCATCCAGATACTGCCAATTGTATTTTTCATTTAGCTCAAAAAATTATGAAAACTCCTGTTCATGCTAAAGATGCTCCTGGCTTTATTGTAAATCGTGTTGCTCGTCACTATTATGTGGAATCACTTAAAACTCTTGAAGAACAAGTAGCTTCATTCGACACTATAGATAAACAAATGGAATCTTTAGGTTTTAAAATGGGTCCTTTTAAGTTGATGGATTTAATTGGTGTAGATACAAACTTTTCTGTTACTTCTTCTATGTTTGATTCCTTTCATCAAGATGCCAAATTTAGACCTAGCAGAATTCAAAAACAAAAAGTGGATGCTGGTCATCATGGCATCAAAACTAAAAAAGGATTTTATACTTACGAATAAAGCAACCATCAGGCAAGAACTCTCGTTTATAGTGAAAAAAAAGATAATGAAAAAAACACTAGTATTAGCAATTGTAATTTGTAACTCCTTAATTCTTTTTAATGCATGTACTCCAATTAAAGAGCCAACATGTACACGTAGAGGTATTGGTTATCTTACTGAGCCTGCTATATTTCCAGATACTGTAGCTCTTGGCGATACAATTATTGGCAACTTAAAAATTAATGGCTATAGTTCTTGTACTATATTCAATGGCTTTCAACCCATATATACATATGATGCAATTTATTATCATTATGCACCTATTACTCCAATGATTGTTGATGAAGGTTGCCAATGTTCAGGCACTGCTCCCGTTCTTGAAGAGAATTATACCTATTATCCATCAGATACGGGCATGTATTATTTTTCGTATCAATTAGTAGGAAATATCTATCAACAAGATACAGTTTATGTATATTAGCAAATCATGAATTTGCTCCGAATTGTAACCAACGACTTATTACATTTATTCTATCCAAACCTCTGCTGTGCTTGTGGTGATTCGCTTCCAACCGGAGTGAAACTCATTTGTATTTCCTGTATGGTACATATGCCACAAACGAATTTTCATTTAGATCCTGCTAATTCGATGACAAAAAAGTTTTGGGGTAGAATACCAATTCTTCAAGCAGCTTCCTATTATTATTTTCAAAAAAATGGACGAGTACAACATCTACTTCATGAGTTAAAGTATAAAGGAAGAACAGAAGTTGGCGAATTTATAGGTCAATTATATGGCGATACATTAAAGGAAAGTGATTCCATTTTAAATAAAGCTGATATTATCGTTCCAATTCCACTTCATTATAAAAAATTGAGAAAAAGAGGTTATAATCAAAGCGACTTTTTCGCCAAAGGATTATCTCAATCGATGGAAATCCCATGGAGTGACACATTGGTACAACGTCAAATACACACCAACACTCAAACGGGTAAGAATAGAATAGAACGTTGGGATAATGTAAATGAAATATTTGACCTAAAGAACCCTCAAGAATTGGAAGGCAAACATATATTATTGGTAGATGATGTAGTGACTACCGGTGCTACAATTGAAGCATGTGCAAATGCCATTCTAAGCAAAATTGAATGTGCTATATCTGTAGTTACTATAGCAACAGCTATTTAATTCTATATTCATAGTACATTGGCATAATAATTGGTTATTTTTGCATCATTAAAAAAACAAATAAATACATTATGAAATATTTTACAATTCTATTTGCCGTGTTATTATTTAACGTTTCTTCTGTAAATGCTCAAGGAACTGATAAAAAAGAAGCTAAAAACACTAAACCTGCTAAAGAAACTAAAGTTAAAGCAACTGGACCTCAAATCACATTCAATTCAATGACATTAGACTATGGCACTATTGAAAATGCATCAGAAGGTACTCGTGAATTTACTTTTAAAAACACAGGAAAAGAGCCTTTAATTATCAGTGGATGCGCTGGTTCTTGCGGTTGTACTGTTCCAACTTGTCCAAAAGAAGCAATTATGCCGGGTAAATCTGGTAGTATTAAAGTACATTATGATACTAATCGTACAGGTGCATTTACTAAAAATGTAACCGTACAAACAAATGATCCGTCAGGTCCAAAAGTACTTACAATTACAGGTACTGTTAATGCACCTAAACCTTAATTAAATAAATTTACTATATAAAAAAAACCATCGATAACTCGATGGTTTTTTTATTGGAATAATGAAATTATCTGTTCGTACTTCCTTAACTTTACAAAGTGAAAAAAGATATTAGAAAATTATCGCTAGAAGAAATTATCCAAGCATTGGAATCTATGAATCAGCCAAAATTCAGAGCCAAACAAATATATGAATGGTTGTGGAATAAAAGCTGTATCGATTTTGAACAGATGAGTAATTTATCTAAAGATCTTCGAAACGCACTTCAAGAATCTTTTTTTATCAATCATATTGAAGAAAACATCACGCAAAAAAGCGAAGATGGTACCATTAAAATGGGCTTTAAATGCAATGACAATCGAATGATTGAAGGAGTTTTAATTCCTGCCGATAACCGAATGACGGCTTGTGTTTCTAGTCAAGTAGGTTGTTCATTAAGTTGTAAATTTTGTGCCACTGGGTTTTTAAAAAGAGAACGAAATTTAGACGCAGGCGAAATTTATGACCAAGTAGTTATGCTTAACAAACAGTCTATAGCGCATTATGAAAAACCTTTAAGTAATATTGTATATATGGGTATGGGCGAGCCTCTATTAAATTACGACCAAGTAATGCGCAGTATACAACTTATCACTGGGGAAGAAGGATTAGGAATGTCATCTAAAAGAATTACCGTTTCAACAAGTGGAGTGGCTCGTGGTATTATTAGAATGGCAGATGAAGGAAAGAAATTTAATTTAGCATTATCGCTGCATGCTGCAACCGACGAAAAAAGAAATCAAATAATGGATATTAATACGAGTAATCCTTTAGATTCTGTTATAAGTGCCTTATCCTATTTTTATCAAAAAACAGGAAATAAGATTACGTATGAATATATTTTATTTAATGATTTTAATGATAGTGATGAAGATGCTAAAAACTTAATTAAGCTTTGTAAGAAGGTACCTTCTTTTGTAAATATTATTGAATACAACCAAGTAGAAGGAGTTAGCTATACAAAAGCAAGTGAAGACAGATTAAATAGATTTACTATGATTCTAGAACAAAATGGAATCGATGCAAAAATTAGAAAAAGTAGAGGTAAAGATATCGATGCCGCTTGTGGTCAATTAGCCAATAAAAACAAATAATCAAATCTGTTGTTGTACCAAGATATGAACGAGAATCCAATAGATAAAAAACATATTACCGAAACACCATCTATACTACCCTATGCCCATACTATTGGTGCTCCTGTAATTAAGCCCGTTGATAAAGGAAAAGTAAAAGGTAGAGCTATGGCAGCAATGAATCAGCAAGTTGAATCACAAATGAGTCAGCTGTATGAGCAAATGCAATTATTAGCCGAACAAGCAAATAAACTACAAGATAGAGTCGCTATTTCAAATAGAATTTATGATGCTGAAATAAATTTTCAACCATTAATTTCACACATATATCATTTATATAAAAGAGAAGAATCTGGAGTGTTTGTACTGTCAATGATTGGACCAAACGAATGGGGAAGAAGCGAACCAATAGGAACATTTACTGCAACTGTAAAATTATTAGCTGATCATACTTGGGATATATTGGCGGGTAGTAAAGACGAACTTTAATTGCATAAAAGAAGCCGTATATCTTTCGAAAATACGGCTTACAAACCAAACAAATTATTTATATTTTAAGACTAAGCTGTAGCGTCTGCTTTTTTAGATTTAGCAACTTTTGCTTCTAGTTCCTCAACTCTTTTTACCAAAGCGTCTACGTCTGTTTTTTTAACGTAATTCATTTTGTTAGCAATCTCTTCAGTGATCTTAGCCAATTTTTCTTCAAATTCTTTTTTTCTGTTTTCTGTTTTTTCAAAAAAATCATCTACGATTTTTTTACCTTCATTATCAGAAATTTTACCTTTTTCAACTAACTCGTCAATTGATTTTTCTAGGTTTTCTTTTGCTGTTACAGCTAAACCAGCTCCTGCGTACAATAATTTTTTAAATAAATCTTCCATTGTTTTTATTTTTTAATTTTTAATTAATTTAATTCTACGATATACCCTTATCAACTGCTATGCTAAAATTTTTACTTTGTATATCAAAAACGCTACAAGCCAATAAAACATTGACTTTTTAATTTTTGAGCTAATTTTAATGAAAATTATTTATACTGACAATACGAGCAACAACTGACATTCATACATGTCAATATGCGTAGTTGAAGAATTTTTGTCAGAAATTTGAATGTAGAAAATAAAAAAATAGGGTTTATTTAATAAAAGCGATTTTAGCACAATAGCGATCTTTACCATCATTGCTTAAGCTATATACTAAATAAATACCTGTTTTAGCTTTTTCACCATTATAGTTTTTGCCATCCCATATAGCTTGACCTCCATTCGATTTACCATCCCAAATAAGTCCGCCAGCAATATCTGTGATTTTTATATAGGCATCATTTGCTAAACCTTTTACTGCAATAGGACCAGTATAATCAGGGCGAACTGGATTTGGATAGACAATAACATCTTCATGTTTTTCGCCCCCTAAAGTAGCATCTCCTTGGTAACTTACTAAGCCTGATGCTGTAGCAATATATACTTCTCCTGTTTTATGATCGATAGCAATATCATAAATATCATTAGATGGTAATGGACTATTAGTAGTATTAAAATTTAATAACTCATCTTTACCATCTGCACTAACTAACCATACTCCGTTAGCAGTACCAATCCATTTTCTATTTGCTCCATCTACTGCCAAAGCTTTTACAGCTTGTTTTTCAAATAAGTATTCATTGTATCCATCTCTTTGTACTAATATTTTTTGAGCGTCACAATAGTTCCCTTCATTTAAAATACTAGACGCACAATAAAACACACCAATTCCTGCTCCTGTTCCTACCCAAATATCCCCATCTAAATCTTCAGCCATTACGAATACTGTTTCATTTGGTAAAGCACCTGAACCGATTGATGTACCTAAAGTAACAGATTTATCATCTGTTGTTGTAGTAATATCTCCTTTATCAACTACCATCATAGACACCGTACCTTTCACAGAAATCCACATTTGATTATTTTGGTCTATTATCATTCTTTTTAATCCTAATACGCCAGGAGTACCATTAATAGTATACCAATCACCCTTTTTATCAATAGCTTTAATTGGATTTGGTGCGCTATTATTTAATATGATTGCATTTCCATCTAAATCTATTTTAACATCACTTACCCTTGTTCTAGGGTCGCCTAGCGCTTGTTCTAAAATACTATTACTACTATTATATAGTTTGAATTCATTGGCATCACTTACTATTAATCCATTCAAAAGCGATGAATAATAAACTTTATCAGATTTAGTATCAGGAGTTATAGAAATAATGTCATATACATCTGTTAGAATTGGAGTATTCGTTAAATCAAAATTACTCCACCATTTATCTTTGTATAAGGAAAAACCACTAGCATTAAAAGTATAATTGAATGAACCGTTATAGCTTCCGCCTGCTACATATAATTTACTATCGTCTATTGTTAATGCAAATGCACTATTATACTTCGGACTATTTGCACTAATCGTTTCAATTTTAATATTATCGTAATAAATTAATCCTCTCCAATTATCGGCAATATAATACTGATTTGAAGCACTTGAAATACATTGTGTTGGTCTATATAAATCACTCGATATTATACTTGTAAAAGTTAATGTTTTTGAGAGTTTTAAAATTCTATTAGATAATATGATTGATGCAGAATCTTTCCACTGTGTAAGAAGCAATTCATCATTTGTTACAAAAAGGTCTTTTGTTTCCCAATATTTGTTTGAGCCTAAATTTGACCAAGTACTTCCGTTAAATGAATAGAGGCTAT
The DNA here is from genome assembly GCA_947464015.1 of Saprospirales bacterium. GTDB lineage: Bacteria > Bacteroidota > Bacteroidia > Chitinophagales > CAMDFR01 > CAMDFR01. The sequence goes on from CANHVE010000050.1 coordinate 14,149, forward strand.
CGTTTTGTATAAGATAGAGTTTATTATCAAAAACCTCTATAAAATCTGGTATTTGATTAGGTATTACTCCTGTAGTATTAATATTTTGCCAATTAGTATAATTTAATATACCAGGATTATTTTTGGAAATATATTTTAATCCTTCTCTTGTAGCTACATAAATTTTCCCATTATACATACATACATCATTACAAACTACATTTCCTCCAGTATTGCCTATATAATAAGCTTCTTTAAATTCTTTTTTTGTTAAATCAATTACTTGAATACTAAAACCAGTAGAGATATAGGCTAAGCCTTCATCAAAAAAAATATTCCTTAGAGATTTGTCACCAGAAATAGTTTTATTTTTAATATCATTTATAGTGTAGATTGTATTATCATTTTCGTTTATAATATCTATAGCGCTAGAAATATATAATACAACTAAAGAAGCTGTGGTAGGATCATATGCTATTTTATTGATTGAAAGCTCACTAAGTCCATTGGTTTTATCTAATATCTCAATAGCATGAGTGCTTTTTTCATATTTAATAATGGACTGGCCTGTTGAAGAATAGATATAATTATTGGATTGAGCAATACTATTAGAAGTATTTAAAGGTAAATATAATTGCCATGTTCCAATGCTTTTGTTTTGTGAAAACAAGACACTTGTCCAAATCAATAGTAAAAAAAATGTGTAGTAGATGCGTTTGATCATAGTTCAAAAATATAGCATCATAACGTAAAAGTTACACACTTGTTGCTTTTTTATTAGTAAAAAACAGCTATTTATTCTTTTGATTGGTGCGCAAACATATGTATCCAAAGAGATCTAGACAATCTAAAGGTTATTGGAAATAATAATGTTGTTAAAGACATATCAATTAATAATGACATATCTACACTAAATTTGAATAATAGATAAAGTGGTAGAAAGAAACTTAAAACCAATGCACAGCTCACTGCATAAGCCACATACATAGCTCCCCACCAAAACCCAATTTCCATTTCATATTTCAAATTACAGACACTACATCTTTCTGGCATCTTAAATAAATCAGGCAGATAGTACATGTTTTGGTTAAGAAAAAGATTAGTTTCTTTACAGCGAGGGCATTTGCAAGTTATTATGCTATATAAATGGGAGTGTTTTTTTGGAATGTCTTGCATAAAATAATCTGAAATATTTCATTGCAAAGTTACAATATTAATCGACCATACTATGTAACTTTTGTTACCTTTAAAGTTAATTATGAATAAAACACAAATGAAAGCAATAATTGTTGGAGCAACAGGATTGGTTGGTAATGAATTATTACATTTACTTTTAGAGCATGTTTCCTTTTCTCATGTAAAAATTTTAGTTAGACATAAA
>CANHVE010000051.1 GCA_947464015.1 Saprospirales bacterium
AAAGTATTTTAATCGCTTTGAATTTTGCTCAAAAATATTATTCTACAAATCTTCTCGAAAAAGATGAAGGTAAAAGTGTAGGCCTAAGCTATTTCAAAGAGCGCGGATTTGATGAAAAAATTATTGAAAAATTTCAGCTTGGATATTCACTAGCCCAAAGAGATGCTTTTACAACTCATGCATTAAACAATGGATTTCAATTAGATATACTAAAGAAAGCATGCCTTACTTCTAAAGTAGAAAATAGTCGCTACGATTTTTTTAGTGAACGCGTCATGTTTCCAATTCATGATATTATGGGTAGAGTTATCGCATTTGGGGCTCGTACTTTAAAATCAGATAAAAGCCTACCTAAATATATCAATACAGCTGAAAGTGAAGTATACGAAAAAAGTAAAGTTCTATACGGAATATTTTTTGCCAAACAAGCAATCAAAAAAGAAGATGCTTGCTTTCTTTGTGAAGGATATACAGATGTTGTTTCTCTTCATCAAGGTGGTATTGATAATGTTGTAGCAAGTAGCGGTACAGCTCTTACTCCCGATCAAATAAAACTGATTAAACGTTTTACAGATAATATTATCATTTTATATGATGGAGATAGCGCCGGTATAAAAGCTGCTTTGAGAGGAGTTGATATTGCTATTGAAGGGGGACTAAATGTAAAATTAGCTTTATTGCCTGATGGAGAAGATCCTGATTCTTTTATTAGAAAACAAGGTGCTGAAAATTTCAAAGCTTTTATCAAGCAAAATCAAAAAGATTTTATTCTTTTTAAAACTTCTTTATTTTACGAAGAAGCAAAAAATGATCCTGTTAAACGAGCCGATTTAGTTAAAGATATTGTTTCTACTATAGCCAAAATTATCGAACCTTTTAAAAGAGGGGAGTATATTAAGGATTGTTCAAAAATTTTAGATGTTAATGAACAAACGCTTATCAGCGAAGTAAATAAACTTCTTCGAAAAAATTATAAATCAGCAAAAGAAGAGGTTGTTAAAGAAAATATTGAAGAGGCAAAAGATGACTTAAATACACTTCAACACGAACAACAATTCAGAACTTCTGCAGCTAAATCTGAAATTTATGAGAAAGATATTATTAGACTATTAGTAGAATATGGGGCTCTCTTATTTGATGAAGATAAATCTGTAACACAAATATTACTTGAAGAATTAGATCTAGATTATTTCGAGAATGAAGATTATAAAACGTATTTTAATTTTATCCATTCTCTTTATGATAAAGGAGTACTGCCATCTCAAGAGGATTTATCTTCTAATGAAGATGCTGTAGTGAAACAATTGACTATAAATATTCTCTTTCAACCGTATGAAGTGAGTCAAAATTGGAATTTAAAACATCAAATTGTGGTGCCCGAAAAACAATCCAATTACAAAAAAGATGTGATGCAATCAATTAGTATCTTTAAAATACATGTGGTAAATAAATTACTAAAAGAAAATGAAGAAAAACTTAAAAATCAAGAATCTTCCAATGATATAGAAAGTCAACAATTATTTTTAAAACGTGTTCAAATGTTGCAAGAAGAAAAAAGAATGCTATCTAAAAAACTAGGAATTGTAATACATCCCAAAAATTAATTTTGTACTTTTTCTCCATAACATAAATCGCCTGCATCTCCTAGTCCAGGTACAATATAACTCTTTGCAGTTAATTCATCATCTATATCACCACACCAAATAGTAGCATTTTCAAAATGCTTAAGTACTTCTTCAATTCCTTCTTGAGTGGCTAATACATTTACAATATGAATGGTTTTTGGGGTGCCATAAGTAAGTAATTCTCTAATACAAGCTACTAAGGATGCACCTGTTGCTAACATCGGATCGGCTACGATCAATGTTCGTCCCTCAATAGGAGCACACGCAACATATTCTACCAATATTTTAAAATCATTAGGGTTTAGTTCATTATGCTTTCTATAAGCACTTATAAATGCATTATCTGCTTTATCAAACATATGTAATAAGCCCTGATGTAAAGGAAAGCCAGCTCGCATGATACTTGCTACTACTGGTTGATGCTCCATTAATTGTACTTCTTTCGTTCCTAAAACAGTCTCAACTTCTTGTATCTTATGCGATAAGGTTTTACTAATCTCATACGCAGCTATCGAACCAATCTTTTCAATATTCATTCTGAATTTTTGACGGTCTTGCTGTATGTTCTTATCTCTAAGTTCATGCATAATCTCAGAGACCAATGAATACGATTTACTTAAATTAGTAACCATTTCTTATTATTTTGATATGATAATTTTTTGACTCATCTGTTGTTCATTTGTTTTCAGTTGTACAAAGTATATTCCTTTAACCAACTTCGATACATCCATACTTACAGAACCATTAGCAATTTGATCATAGGTTCTAGCTAATTGAACTACCCCTAATTCATTGAAAATTTTCACTTCTAATTTAGATGCATGTTCTAAGTTAATATCCATATTCAAAATATCTACTGCAGGATTTGGATAAACTTTGATTTGTTTTTCTAAAGGACTTAGATTTTCTATCGATGTATGATCTATCGCTTGACAAGCTGGCAAATCTGTACCATATCCTAATGGATAGCCTACCATAAAATTACGTGTGTTTTTAGTCCCAAAATCTCGTTCTAAAGTAATATATGCCAATGTAGTAGTACCTGAAAATCTTCTCAATTGAATCAATCCATTTCCTTGACTTAAAGGCCAATCATTCATTCCATCCCCATATTTATCAGTTACTTGAAAACTATAGCATCCTGGCGCTAAATCAAAAGTATCTCTGTATGTTGTATTAGCAGTAGTTCCTGTAAATTTCTTCAAAGTATCTCCAGCATCATTTAATAATACATAAGTGTTTTCATCTGGTAAATTATTGGTTTTAAACCATAATTCCATACGATTTGGATATACTGGAGGCATGCTAAATGCCTGCGTTTTTTTATTGTTATAAACCCATTGATCTTCGGTAGGGTAAACTACTTCTGCATAAAATTCAGGAGCAATGGTATCTAAATGAAACCAATCATAAATAGGTAAGGTAACTTGTGTAGTTTGACCAAACTCTAAATCGCCTCTCCAGGTATACCAACAAGGATCTGCTCCTTTTGCCCAATATTTTATATCTACCACTTTTAAATTATACTTCCCATTATTCTTAATTTCTACTATTGGATTCGAACACATTGGATTATAGCGCTTTTGTTCTTCATGATTACTTGGAGCAATGATATTACTCAATTCAGCATCAACTTGAAAATTATTATCTCCATATGCTATGGTTTGTGCTGTTATGGAATAGGAGGGAGCTTGTGATCCCGTCCACGTAAATCCTTCAACATCAAAATCGAAATCAAATGTATTGTTTGCACTTATACTTGAAGTAATATCATGCTCAAATACTTTAGCTCTTTTACCTGGACACCAATTAGCTCTATTGAATACCCACGTACCACCTTGTGGAAATACTGGATTCATACCACATTGATCATCCCAAATATTGGCTGTAGCTACATTTGATCCATTGATTTTAATGAAATAATTTTTTGGACAAAACTCTGCGCAATTTACATCATTGTCAAATCCATGTCCTGTAGGTATAATACGCACTTTTGCTTGCTTTGTACCTGCAGGAATTAATAAACTTTTTGCAGGTGTATTGATACTGTTAAATGTTGTACTATCAGGATATCCAGCACTTCCTTGAAAGAAATTTTGTATGCTGATTACATTTCTAGGCGCAGTTCCTTCTATAAAATAGAAATCTAATGTCACATCAAATCCACTACTCCAACCACTATAAAATGATCGTACTTTTACAGAGTCTCGAAGCAATGTAATAAAGTCACTTACATCAAATAAATGTCTATGCTCCCATGCATTATTAAACCCATTCGCAGAGGTTCTCATATAGCCACCATAAGGTGTAATCACTCGTGCCATCTCAAATGTTTCTTCAACAGGATATACATTCCATATAGTATCTAAAGTTAAAGGACTAAATGAAATAGTATCTATCCGACTAATATTAGAATCATATGCTCCAGTTGGTTTCATCAGCTCTATATGTACATCATAATCCCAATCACTACATCCTCCACTGGCACATCCTAAAGTAAAATTCATTAATACTTGATTGTATGTTTTGCCAGTAGTTGGAAAATAACCCATTTGATCATAATTACCATACCAAGTCATATCTCTATGATCTTGCACTCGAACATGCAATGTATCACCATCATTGGCATATGCACTTATAATACTTATCAATAATAGAAAGGGTAGAATTATTTTTCTCATGATTCTTATTTTATGTTATCAAAATTATTATTATAAATTTCAGATGTTTCATCAACCATCTCCATTACTTTATCTTTCAAATAGTCTTTATAGGCTATTATTTCTTTATTTACCTCTTCGTCAAATGATCCAACTATTTGTGCTGCTAAAATGCCTGCATTCTTTCCACCATTCAATGCTACAGTAGCCACTGGTACTCCTGTTGGCATTTGCAATATTGATAAAACACTATCCCATCCATCTATTGAATTAGTCGATTTGATTGGTACTCCAATAACAGGTATAGTAGTAATAGAGGCTATCATACCTGGTAAATGTGCGGCTCCACCCGCAGCGGCAACAATCACTTTCAATCCTCTTTTAACTGCTGTTTCAGCGTAATCAATCATTCGTTTGGGTGTACGATGTGCACTTACTATAGTCAATTCATAAGGTATCTTAAATAATTCTAACATTTCTACTGTACCCTTCATTACAGGTAAATCCGACGAGCTACCCATCACGATTCCAACTAATGCACTCATATTTTTTTTTATTTTTAATTAATAACTTTTAATGTGTTTCGTATATACGTATACTTTTCTACTAATTCCATTCTATTCTCTCCAAGAATTGTAATATGTCCCATCTTCCTTCCTTCCTTGGTGAGCTTTTTCCCATATAAATGTACAAAAACATTCTCTAGTTGCATAATATCCTGCAACCCTTTATATTGAACTGGTCCTGCATATCCTTTTTCACCAATAATATTCATCATTAATGAAGCTTTTTTAATCTGAGTATTACCCAATGGTAAATTTAATAATGCTCGTGCTTGTTGTTCAAATTGAGAGGTGTAATTTCCTTCTATACTCTGATGCCCACTATTATGTGTTCTTGGGGCAGTCTCATTTACTAATACTTCACCTGTTTTGGTCAAAAACATTTCAATGGCAAATATTCCCGCACTATTCAATGATATTGCTACTTGTGTCGCTAAAGTTGCGGCTTCTTGCTGATATTTTGCATCTATTTGTGAAGGACAAATCAAATAATCTACTAAATTATAATCTGGATTAAATACTAATTCTACCATCGGAAATGCCTTTGTCTCACCATCTTCATTCACCACAACAATTACGGCTATCTCTTTATCAATATCAGCAGCTTTTTCTAATATACTTGCTTCTTCAAATAATGTATCATCTATGCGTTCAATCAATTTCACTCCTTTGCCATCGTATCCATTTTTACGCATCTTCTGAAACGCTGGTAAAAACGAGGCATGTGCTTGAATTTCATCATTAGATTGTAATACGATAAAATCGCAAGTTGGGATTTGATTTGCTTTGTAAAATTCTTTTTGTAATCCTTTATCTTGTATAATCTCAACAGCTTTTGGTTCTGGTATTACTTTTACTCCAAGCTCTTTTAATTTATATAAAGCTTTTACATTAACATGTTCAATTTCTATCGTTACAATATCTAGGTCTTTTGCAAATGCTAGAATACTATCATAATCATTATATGAGCCTACAATAAATTGTTTACATATATCCTTACAAGGCGCTTCTACATCCGGATCTAACACATATACATCAACATCATAGTTGATTAAGCTCTGTATCAGCATTCTCCCCAACTGACCTCCTCCTAAAATGCCTAATTTTTTTTTGGGATAATAACTCATGGGCTTAATATATTTTGGTGAATGGTTGTTACTTGTAAAATTAATGATTGTATGCCATCGTTTTGTATCACATAGTCAGCTAATGGTATTTTTTGCTCATCAGTCATTTGCTTATTTATTCGAGCCAACAAATCTTCTCTAGTGCAATGATCTCGCAACATAACTCGCTCTATTCGTAAATCAATAGGCGCAACTACTAAAATATTCTTAGTCATTTCTTTATAAATACCAGTCTCAAATAGTATAGCCGATTCTTTAATTAAATAGGGTGCAGATGCATTTTCAACTTCCCATTTTTTTGTATCTATTTTTACTAGAGGATGAACTAAATTGTTTAGTTGTTGCAATTTAGTTGCATTATTAAATACTATAGATGCAATCTCTTTATTTTTTAATTGCTTGTTTTCATCATAAATGCCTTCACCAAATATTTTTTTCAATCCTTCAATTAATTGCTCATCGGTGTGCATTAATAATTTAGCTCGTATATCAGAATTATATACAGGTATCCCTAGCTGCTCAAATAGCTTTGCTACTGTACTTTTGCCACTGCCTATTCCGCCTGTTAATCCTACCATTTTCATATACAAATTTATCTATATTTCAATAGATTATACGCGCTTTTAATATGCACATCTTATCTACATTTAAAATAGAACTAAAAATTAATATTATTGTTATATCACATGTAATTACCTTTGTACAAACTAAAAAATAAATTATGTCTCAAGAAATAGAAAAAGTAAATTGCTTAATTATTGGTTCTGGTCCTGCTGGTTATACTGCTGCTATTTATGCAGCGCGTGCTAATATGAAACCTATATTATATCAGGGCTTAGAACCTGGTGGACAATTAATGCAAACCACTGAAGTAGAAAATTTTCCAGGGTATCCTCATGGGGTACAAGGTCCTCAAATGATGGAAGATTTTAAAGCACAAGCTGAAAGGGTAGAAGCGGATATTCGCTGGGGACTAGCTACAAAAGTAGATTTCAGTGGGAAACCTCCATATAAAGTTTGGATAGATGAAACTAAAGAAATACTTGCTGAAAGTGTTATTCTAAGTACGGGTGCCACTGCAAAATGGCTGGGTTTAGAAAGTGAAAACAGATTGAAAAGTGGTGGAGTGAGTGCTTGCGCCGTTTGTGATGGATTCTTTTATAGAAATCAAGAAGTAGCCATTGTAGGTGCTGGAGATACCGCTTGTGAAGAAGCTCTATACTTAGCGAAACTTTGTTCTAAAGTAAATATGATTGTACGTAGCGATAAAATGCGTGCTAGTAAAATTATGCAAGAACGTGTACTCGCTAATGATAAAATTCAATTATTTTGGAATTCTTCTACTGAAGAAGTTTTAGGACAAACTGTAGTAGAAGGCGCTAGAATTGTGAATAGCAAAACAGGTGAAAAAACTGAATTAAAAGTAACAGGCTTTTTCGTAGCAATTGGTCATCAACCACAATCTAGTATATTCAAAGATTTTATTACTTGTGATGAAGAAGGTTATGTAATCACTCAATCTGGAACTACTAAAACAAATGTAGAAGGGGTATTTGCTGCAGGAGATTTACAAGATAAACATTATAGACAAGCAGTAACTGCTGCAGGTAGTGGTTGTATGGCAGCTCTAGATGCCGAAAGATATTTAAGCGCTAAAGGGGTTATTTAATCGATGGATTTGAAAATGATGGATTATGTATAAAGGATTCATCATTCAATGTCATTAAAAAATGTTCTAAATCTGCTATATCTTGTGTACTTAATGATCCTCTATTATTAAATAAGGGCATCAAATGCGAATCAATATTTGGCGAACGCTCATTGATATCGTTATTATAGAAATTTAAAACTTCTCTAATCGTTTTGAATTTGCCATTATGCATATACGGTGCACTATAGGATAAATTACGTATACTCGGACTTTTAAATTTACCAATGTCACTGGCTAATCCTGTTATTTTAGCTAGTCCACTATCTTCAATTCCTTTTTCTAATCCTATACTGAAAAAGGCATTTAAATGACCTAATGGTAAAGTATGACAGGCATTACAAGTACCTCTATGTAAGAATATTTCAAATCCCCTTAATTCTGAGGCACTCAATAAACTTGAATCCTTAGTCGCATAAAACTGATCAAATTTTGAGTTGTAAGAAATTAAACTTCGCTCAAATTGTGCAATTGCTTTTGTAATGGAGATACTATCTATCAAACCACTACCAAAAGCTTGGTAAAATAAAATGGGATAAATATTGTCGTTTTGTAATCGTTCAATAATGACATCCCAATTGCCATTCATTTCAGTTGCACTAGTAATGGGATCATGTGCTTGTGTTTCTAGGCTCTTTCTTCTGCCATCCCAAAAAAAATGTTTGCTCCAAGCTTGATTGAATATAGTCGGACTATTCCGACCAGTAGGTATATGTTCAATTCCATCACTAAATTCTTTTGAATCAGCAAAGGCAAATTGCTGTTGATGACAATTCGAACAAGCAACTGAATTATCTCCCGATAGTCTGGTATCATAAAATAATTTTCTACCTAAAAATATTCCCTCTTCTGTAGTTAGGTTGTCTATTCCTGAAGTAAATGGACCAATCTTTTCTTCTATCGCTTGGGGAAACCTAGCAATATATGCTTTTGGAGAATAGGTGAAAGGTTTATCTTTTGTACATGAAAATAATAAAAGTAGATTTACTAGAAAAAAAATAATAATAAATAAATACCCTTTTTTCATTATACGAAGTTACATAAAATATTCATGTCTTAAGTGATTTTAATCACATTATTAATACGCCTTTTATTTATTTAATCCTCTAATCTTTCTTATGTTTGTATATCATTATGCTCAAAGGAATTACTCAAATAGATTATCAAATCATGCACTATATCAATATAGTCTGGACCAATCAACTATTTGATTTAATCATGCCTTTGGTCCGAAATAAATGGACTTGGTTACCACTTTATATTTTTATGTTGGTATTGATTCTATGGAAAAATAAAAAAAATACATTTCAAATTTTATTGCTCGTTATTCTGTTCGTTTCCCTTACCGATTATATATCAAGTAGTATTTTCAAAGAATATTTCGAACGAGTTCGTCCATGTGCACTGAATGATACGGTTCATCAATTTAGAACTTTAATTCATTGTAGTAATGGCTTTAGTTTTCCTTCTTCTCATGCATCAAATCATATGTGCTTAGCTATTTTATTCGCTAGTATTACTATGCACTACTTCAAAAAAAAATGGATATGGATTCCTTTTATTTCTTGGAGTTTACTGATTTCTTATGCGCAAGTATATGTAGGTGTGCATTTCCCTTTTGATGTAATTTTCGGAATGTGTATTGGGATGATTACAGGAATAGCAGGACGAATGCTATTGTATAAATATATATTTAAGACTAATTATATTTAGTCATACTACGTTCTAAACCTTCTAAAACAAAAGATTCTATAGCTTGAATACTCTTATCTATCAAATCAGGTAATTCTTTTGTTTCCGCTTCATTCCATTTACCTAAAACATACTCTACTTGTTTACCTCGCTCGTAATTATTGCCTATTCCAAAACGAAGTCTTGGATAAATCGTAGAATTTAAGATAAATTGAATACTCTTCAATCCATTATGCCCTCCATCAGAACCGCTCGGTTTCATCTTAATTTTAGAAAATGGAAGAGCTATTTCATCTACTAAAATTAATATCTGCTCTTTGGGTATTTTCAATTCATTCATCCAATAAAATAATGCCTTTCCACTCAAATTCATATAAGTGGTAGGCTTTATTAAATGAACTATTTTATTTTTTAATCTAAATTCTGTATAATAAGCAAGGCGCTCCATCTTAAATGAAACGCCTTGTTTTTGTGCCATTGTATCGGCTATGTTAAATCCTATATTATGTCTAGTATTTGCATATTCTTCTCCAATATTGCCGAGGCCTACTATCAAATACTTCATAAATAGTAATTATAAACTAATTATTTTTTTGCAGCAGCTGTCGCATCAACTTTAGCAACTCTTGGTATAGTGATATTCACTACTGGAATATTACCTGGAGTTAAAATATCTACATTTGGTAAATTTAATTCTTTCACTTTAATAGATTTACCCATTTCTAAATTAGTAATATCTACATCTACGTGATCAACTAAATTCTCAACTAATGCTTTAATTTTTACTTTTTTAGTAGCAATCATCATTTTACCACCTGCTTGAACTCCTTTAGAAAATCCATGAACTCTAATTGGAATCTCAACAGTTACCTTATTTCCCGGTACTAATTGTAAAAAATCAATATGCGTAATTTGGTCTGTTAATGGATGAAATTGTATGTCTTGTACAATTGTTTCAATTGTATTTCCACCAATTTCAATAGCTACTTTATGAAATTTATCGGTATAAATGGCTTTTTTAAATGCGCTTTGTGCAGCATAAAAGTTAATATTCTCTTTTCCACCATAAATAACACATGGTACATTATTACTTCTTCTTAATAATGATGAAGCTCTTTTTCCAATATCTGTTCTAGTTTCGCCTACTAATTTTACTGATTCCATTTTAAATTTATTTTTAAAAATTGTTTATTTATTTATAAATAGTGAGTTGATTGATTTGTTCTCATGTGCATGTCTTATAGATTTACTAAACACCTGTGCAACACTCAATACTTTTATCTTACTACTCTCTTTTTTCAAAGGGATGGTATCTGTAGTAATCAACTCTGTTAATACCGATTTGTCAATGTTCTCATAAGCATCTCCCGATAATACTGGATGTGTACATATCGCTCTTACACTCTTTGCTCCTCCATCCATTATAATCTGTGCCGCTTTGCATAATGTATTACCCGTATCAATGATATCATCAACCAATATTACATTCTTACCTTCTACATTTCCAATTAAGGTCATTTCTGCTACTTCATTGGCTTTTTTTCTAAACTTATCACATATTACTAAACCACAGTTTTCGAAATATTGTGAATATGCTCTTGCTCTCTTCGTTCCTCCTACATCTGGTGTCGCAAATGTTAAATCCCCTAAATTCAATTTTTGAATAAATGGTTTAAATATCGCTGTACTACTCAAGTGATCTACAGGGATATCAAAAAATCCTTGTATCTGATCAGCATGTAAATCCATCGTCATCACTCTATCTGCACCAGCTGCAGTCAACAAATTAGCTACTAGCTTGCTCGTTATCGATACTCTTGGTCTATCTTTTCTGTCTTGTCTAGCAAATCCAAAATAAGGTATTACTACACAGATATAACCTGCGCTCGCACGCTTAGCCGCATCCACAAACATCAATAACTCCATTAAATTGTCCGTAGGAGGGAAGGTGCTTTGTACATAAAATACATAACTACCTCGCACAGACTCATTAATTACTAGTTGAAACTCGCCATCCTTAAATCGTTGAACTATTATTTCTCCCAAAGGTTGACCATAAAACTCAGCAATCTGCTCAGCCAAATAATGGCTTTTTTGACCGCTGAAAATCTTTACTTCATTAAATGATGAAAGCATAATGGTACAAAATTTTGGAGTGCAAAGATAGGACTTTTTAATAATAAAACAAGATTTTATTAGCTATATATCAAGAATTATATGTTAGTTTGTAGTAATTATAAGAGTTTTTTATGAATAGAATCATTTTTATACATGGATTTGGCGAAAAACCAAGCATCTTCGATAAGATTCATCCTGCTTTTCCTCATGTTAAATTATTCATAGACAATTGGATGGAACTAGGAAATCAGCGTCGTAAAAATTATACCGCTCTCGATTATGCTTCACACCTGGCTAATAAATACCAAATAACTCCGAATGACCTCATTATTGGGCACTCTCTTGGTGGTTGGATCGCCTATCATACAAAATTCATAACCAATTGTAAAGCTATTCAAATTGCTTCCTGGACTGATATGGATCGTGTTAAATTTCCAATTAATAATTTCCAATTGATTGCACTCCTTGTCAAAATGGGCATAACTTTTAACCAATTCTCTAAATTTTATTTCCTTAAAAAACAATACAAAGGACTTGCCTCTGAACAAGTCTTTATCGAAAATTATGATAACCTAATTAAAGGGAATAAAACCAATGTGCTCAATCAACTCATGCTAATCTTACACGGTAAAGCTAATGATAATATGCCCGATCCCGATCTACGTATTCATTCACATAACGACCGACTCATACGTAAACCTAAACAAGATTTTCATGCAGTGAATGGCGATCATTTTAATCTTCATACACATCCCGATGAAGTAATTCAGGCAATACAACAATACTTAAAAACTATTTAGTGGCTGATTGCTTGGCTTCAAATTCTTTTACAATATCATCTGCACTCTTTCCTAAATGACTTAAGGAAATTTCTGCCGCTTCTCGCAATTTATGTGTAGGATATAATTGGATGAATTTCTCATAACAAACGCGTGCCTTAGCTAAGTCGTATAAATTATTTTCATAATTAAATCCTTCCATAAATAAACTAACTGGCGTCTTCTTATAGCTTGGATATTCCAAAATTATCTGCTCATATACTTTATTTGCCTCTATATATTTTTTAGATGCAACTGACATCTCGGCACTCTTAAATAAATAATCTGGCGCTAAACTGTCTTTAGGAAAACTCTTAGCATAAGCTTTATATAATTCAATTAATTGACTTGCTTTTTTGGCGTCATACACATATTGTCCAGTACTTGAATATAATCCTTGCTCTTCTTTTTTTATCGATTCTTGCATTTTCGCTTTCGAATTTCCTGTTTGACATCCCCAAACTAAACTACACGTTACAATAATTCCAATTACATATTTATACATTTTCAAAATTTTAAGCAAAAATATTCATTTCTTTACACAATGAAGAAAATAGGTGTATTGAGTGACACTCATAGTTTTTTAGAGGAGAAAATTTATACCGTTTTTAAAGAGGTTGATGAAATATGGCACGCTGGTGATATTGGTTCTATAAAAGTGCTAGAAGCACTCCAAAATTTCAAACCTACTCGTGCCGTATATGGCAATATTGACAGCACTGATGTGCGATTAGCAACTGCTTCCGAATTGTCTTTCGAGATAGAAAAATGTAAAGTATATGTAAATCATTATGGGGGCACTCCAAATAATTACGACTCTCGAGTGATTGAAAAAATAAATATGCTTCAACCTAATCTATTTATATGTGGTCACTCTCATATATTAAGAGTTCAAAGAGATGCGAATAAAAACAATATGCTATTTGTAAATCCAGGTGCAGCAGGAATTCACGGATTTCATAAAATGAAAACCTGCGTGCGTTTCTCTATCGATAATGCTAAAATACTAGATTTTGAAGTAATTGAATTAGGACTAAGAGCTAAAATTAAAACTCCTTAATCATTCACTATAAAGGAATATTACCATGTTTTTTTCTTGGTAAATTACTGACTTTATTTTCCAACATTTTATATGCTCTAATCAATTTCTCTCTAGTTTCAGAAGGTTGTATCACCTCATCTATAAATCCTCTAGCGGCAGCTAAATAGGGATTCGCAAACTTCTCGGTATATTCATCTGTTTTTTCCTTTAACTTAGCTTCTGGATCACTCGATTGCTTAATCTCATTCTTGAAAATGATCTCCGACGCACCTTTAGCACCCATCACTGCAATCTCCGCCATAGGCCAAGCATAATTCATATCTGCTCCAATATGTTTACTATTCATTACATCATATGCCCCACCATAGGCTTTACGTGTGATAACGGTTACTTTTGGAACTGTTGCTTCACTCAAGGCATATAGTAATTTTGCGCCGTTACTGATTATTCCATGCCACTCTTGATCGGTTCCTGGTAAAAATCCTGGTACATCTACTAAAGTTAATAATGGAATATTAAAACAATCACAAAAACGTACAAATCTTGCCCCTTTTCTAGATGAATTAATATCTAAAACTCCTGCTAATACTGCAGGCTGATTGGCAATAATCCCAATACTTCTACCCGCTATTCGCGCAAACCCAACTACTATATTTTCTGCCCAATCTTTATGTACTTCTAAAAAAGATGCTTCATCTACAAGTTGCTCTATCACCTCTCGCATATCATAAGGTTGATTTGCATTTTCTGGTATGATCGTATCTAATACAGCTCGCTTTTCATTCGAAGAGCTATAACTTACTCTAGGTGTTTGTTCCTCACAATTTTGAGGCATATAACTCAATAATCGCTTAATATGATCGATACATTCTAATTCATTACTACATGCAAAATGTGTGACTCCACTTTTCGACGCGTGGGTATGTGCCCCTCCTAAGTCTTCACTACTTACATCTTCATGTGTCACGGTTTTTACTACATTCGGTCCTGTAACAAACATATAAGAGGTTTGCTCCACCATTAATATGAAATCCGTTATCGCTGGCGAATATACTGCTCCTCCTGCACATGGCCCCATAATAGCACTCAATTGTGGGATAACTCCACTCGCCATGGTATTTCTATGGAATATATCTGCATAGCCTCCTAATGAAACTACTCCTTCTTGAATTCGCGCCCCACCACTATCATTCAACCCTATTACAGGTGCTCCATTCTGCATCGCTAAATCCATGATCTTACAAATCTTCTCTGCATGTGTCTCACTCAACGATCCTCCAAATATGGTAAAATCTTGTGAAAAGACATATACTAAACGACCATTAACAGTACCATATCCAGTTATCACTCCATCTCCTAAATACTGCTGGTCTGCCATATCAAAATCTTTACATCGATGTTGTACAAACATTCCAATCTCCTCAAAACTACCTTCATCTAAGAAAAAATGTATTCGCTCACGGGCTGTTAATTTGCCTTTTTTATGTTGATCTGCAATTCGCTTTTCACCTCCTCCCAATACCGCTTCTTTCTTCTTAGATTCTAATTGTTCAAATTTATTCATATAGTATTTATATTCGTTGATATGCAAATGTAGTTTTTCTTACTTAAATTCAGTCTCAAAATGTAATAAACCATCCCAATATTTATGATTGGTTTTGTCTTTATAATTACATAAGGCAGAGGCATAGGCACAAGCACGAATAGGGTCTTTACACCAAATACGTATTACATTGCTTTGTTTTAATAAGGTAAAATATAATTTATTAAAATTGAAATTTTGAGTGTAATTTAAACTGAATTCATTCGGCGT